>JAYVGZ010000430.1:0-3190 GCA_043771805.1 Pseudomonadota bacterium | reverse complement strand
TGTCTGAGTTCGGTCTTTCATTCTACGACGCAACAGTTCTCACTGCAGAGCGTGCTCATGTTGAGTACTTCCACGGTGTGTTCGCGGCTTGCGAAAGTGCCAAAGCAGCCTGCAACTGGGTAACCTCCGAACTATTTGGTGCCCTCAACAAATCCGGGATTGATATTCACGACTCGCCGGTAACCGCCGGGGACCTCGGCGCACTCATTAAGATGGTCGAAACCGACGAGATCTCAGGAAAGATGGCTAAGTCGGTATTTGAGGAGATGTTCGCCACCAGCAAGACTCCTCAGGAAATAGTAAACGAGAAAGGGTTGAAGCAGCTGAGCAATGACGAGGATATACTTGCGGTAATTCGCCGAGAGTTCGATAGCAACGCGAGCCAACTTGCAAGCTACCTCGGCGGAAATGACAGGCTCATCGGCTTCTTTGTCGGCCAAGTGATGAAAGCAACGGGCGGGAGCGCGAACCCAAAGAAAGTGAACGAGCTCCTCTTACAGGAAGCGGCTCGGCGCAAAGAGAAGTAGGGTATTCATGGAAGATCTCCTACGAGCTTCTAAACAGCTGGACCCCTACACAGTTGTCCTCTATCTTGAAGTTCCGCGGAGTCACGTTTTACTGCTGCAGGTGTTCTTTGAGCTGTATGACGGGGTGGGAACGGTCAGGACTGTTCAGATTACCCCTGAACAATCCAATACGGGGCACCCTTCAGCCAAACAAAGTGGGAAGGGCGGAGTTGTGTGCATTATCACCTCTCCCGCCAATGTACAGGTGTGCGCAAACCTACTGAATTCTATCCGGGAGCATGTGCCCTGGAGGTTAACAGAGTGCAACCATGACCCCTTTATGGAGTCGGTTGGCACTGAAAAATAGATAAGAATTTTGAAGGAATAAAATGATTAAGCTTATCCACCGCTACAAACAATCAATCGGAATTGTATTTCTCTTTATCGCTTTCTGCTTTGTGGTGAGCGGCCCAACTGTGGATGTTCTTACGGGCCAAAAAGCTGGCCGCCAGTACGCCGTGAAAGTGAATGATAAAGAGTTTTCTTTCGCTGACTTCAAGAAAGCAGAGATGCGACTTGAAAATCAGTACAGACAGATGCTCGGCGAAAATTATGCGAAGCTGGCGCAGTCTCTTAGTCTGAATGTACCCCAGCAGACGGTCGACAATATGATCGACGGCTACCTCATCGAGGAGCAAGCCAGAGCACTAGGGTTTGCCGCAGGTGAAGCTGAATCAAATAACTACATCGTAAAGGCATTTTCACCAGAGCGTGGTGGTAATGGGTTTAGTCTTGAGGCCTACCGAAGCGTACTGAGGCAAAATGGAGTGAGCGCAGCCGAGTTCGAGCGAGATGCCCGCGGAATTATTGTGCAAGAGGCATTCCGCGGTCTTTTGAGTGACGTTGGGTTTGCGACGTCTCACGATGTAAAAGCCCGAATACTTCGAGAGGAGACGAAGTACACCTTTGTCGCTGCAGAGGTTTCTCCCGATGCCGTCATCTCTGAAATTTCAGCACCCTCAGATGTGGATGCACAGAAATACTACGAAGCGAACGCCACGGACTACGAGCTACCTGCCCGAGTAACTTACGATTATATCGTGTTTGATCCAGCGAATTTCGCTAAGGATGTCTCTGTACTGCCGGCGGACATAGAGATTTTTTATACAGACAATCAAACTCGATTCGCTACACCTGAGGAGGTCCGCGTTCGATCAATAAAGTTCCTTTACCCTAAAGACCCAGATCCAAAAAAGATGGCGGACGTACGAGAGCGCGCGCAGAAAGCTCTTGACGAAGCGAATACAGGGAAGCCTTTTGAATCTCTTGTAGCAATCTACTCTGACGATGTTCCCTCGAAGGCTATTGGGGGCGACCGCGGATGGATCTCCAAAACAAAAGCACCCAAGGAATACGGGACCTCGGTATTCGACACTACAAAGGGCGAAATCGCAGCCCTTGTTGAGGCAAATTACGGTTTTGAAGTTGTAAAGATTGAGGACAAGAAACCAGCTGGTCAACGCTCACTAGACGAAGTGCGAGGAGAGATAGAGTCAGAGCTTCGTAAACGTGAGGCACCTGCTTACGCAGCAGCCAAGGCTCATGAGCTAGAGGCCGTTGCTAAGAAAGAGAGCCGCCCTTTGAGCGAGATAGCGCAAGCCGCTAGCCTTACCGCGTCCACTACTGCTGGGTTGCTTGATGACGAAAAAAATCCAGCTCCAAACCTCTCCGGCCTGACACGACAAGTGCTCCAGCTTCCGGTAGCAGAGCGTCTCTTACCGGCTGTGCTGGATGTCGGTGAGAGCTCTGTACTTGTCAAAGTAACTGAGTATCAGGATACCTCAACAGCGCCGTTTGCTGACGTGAAGGAAAAAATTGCTTCCCGTATGAAGTTGGAAGCCGCTAAAAAATTAGCAGAGCAGCGCGCGCAAGAGCTCCTCGGTGCAGCTAAATCCACCGCTGTGCGAGATCTGCAGAAAATTGCCGCAGAGAAGAAAGTAACAGTTGCCGGCCCCTTTGAGATTACAAGAGCTAATCCAGGAAGCGCGAAATTCGATTCTCTGACCGGGGAAATGAGAGATGACATACTCAACACCACGACTCCAAATACACTCCTCGAGAAGCTTTATAAGGGCTCGAAAGGGCTCGTTGTGCTTCAGATAACTTCCATCTCAAAACCGGCCGAAACCTCCAGCGCTGACCAACGCAAATTTCAGAACCAGGCTTCCCAGGAATTGGCTCGTGCGATGGTGGAATCCGTTTTGGCACAAGCAAAAGCTAAAGCTCAGTCGTCGATTGACTTCGATCCGGGGCTCTTAGCTAGTCGTTAAGTGACTCGAGAACGAAGCGGAAAGACAACGCGAATTTCTACTGATAGTGCTGGGGCTCATCGGTACTAGTTACTCACACGCCTACCTGTGCCCGACGTGGAACGCTTATCAACCAGCCTGTCGAAGTGCCCGAAGTACCCCTCAAATGTCGGTCAGCCAGACTCTGATCCATAACTTTCTTAATAGAATTATTTGCGCCGTAGCAGATCAATTCTCTGGTGATACTTTCGACTCTCTATAGTGATTTCCAAAAGCCCGTGCCAGTGAAACTGGCAAGGCTTTTGCCGTAAATCACTATAGGTTATTGTTTTGATTCGCATCCGCGAATCGATAGCGTTTTCCAAAAGCCGGGAT
>JAYVGZ010000429.1:0-3815 GCA_043771805.1 Pseudomonadota bacterium | reverse complement strand
CGGATCTCCGCTAAACGCTAACCTGTTTTCGAAGCCATCAACGGTAGCCCCCTCGTAGACAAACTCGGTGCCGTTACTCGTTCCATCCACGAATGCATCGCCAGCGGTTGCATCACCGACAGCTGAGATATCACCAATTCCTATGGTGGCGGATGCCGCCATAATTCGTCCGTCGGCATCTACTGTGATCGTTGCGGCTGCATAGCTTCCGGCTGTCACTGTTGTGGAAGCTAATTCAGAACCACCAACCGCATCCGCTCCAATTTCAGAGACACCTACTGCATTGGCGGCGATCTCCGACGCGCCGACCGCATCAGCGCCGATATTTGTAGCCGTGATTGTGTCTGAAGCAATATCAGCACCTGTGATCGTCCCATCTGAAATAACCGTCGATGTAACACTCCCGCTATCACCAGTTGTGATAATGGTGCCAGTCACATTTGGAATGGTTATTGTGGTGTCAGCGGAAGGATCCCCCGTAAATGCAAGCCTGTTCTCGAACGCGTCAACAGTAGCGCCCTCGTACACGAACTCAGTCCCGTTGTTCGTTCCATCGGCGAACGCATCCCCAGATGTAGCGTTACCCACGGAAGAGATGTCGCCGGTTTCGGTATTGGCCGAGGCCGCCATTATTCGCCCGTCTGAATCTACGGTGATGGTCGCCGACGAATACGTTCCCGCCAGAACAGTGGTAGACGCTAGTTCAGAGGAGCCGATCGCATTAGCCCCAATTTGGGCGGAACCGAGGGTATTCGCTGCGACATCTTCTGCTTCGATCGTATGCGAGTCGATCTTGGCAGAGGTGACGGCATTATTCGCAAGCTTCGGTGTGGTTACGGCGCCATCTTCCAAACCCTGGGTGCCTGTTCCAGTTGTGGATGACCAGGTGGCAGCTCCGGCGACAACACTAGAGGCGATAAATGCATTACCGGAGCTCAGATTGATCCATGTTGAACCAATCGAATAGCCCTCTGCTTCGTCATCCAACGCAGTTGGATTCCTCGTTGCAGTTACATTGTTTTTTGTAAAGACAGCGACATCGCGGCCAATCTCCAGGCCTAAATTTTTGCGTGCGGAGACCGCTGTAGTGGCGTCGGTACCGCCCTTCGTGAGAGGAAGCACGCCTGCCACCTCGGAGCTCTGCAGATCGACTGCCGTGGTTGCGGAATCTGCGCCCTCAAAGCGCTTAGTTATAGTGGAGCCCATGTCCACGAACTCGTCGCCGTTATTACTGAACTGCCAGGTCTGAGAATCCGTGTTGAAGCGCAATGCAGGGTCCGACGCGCGCGAAGTATCAGCGGTTATGCGCTTGTAATCGTTACTATGACCGTCACCGAGGGTGAATGCATTATTGTTATTAGAAAAGGCTGAAAGGTTCGAGCTGGCCACCTTTTCTTTCAGGTTTGGATTACCGATCGAAATGACGCTGTTGGTGGTGAGATAACTTTCGGCAGGCAAGTCGCCCAGTCGAAGAGCGTTAACGGCACGCGGCACACGGAAGAGTGGGATGCGATCAAACTTTTTACTGCCAGAACCGACATCGATCCAAATGGTTAAATACAGCCGCGTTCCGGCATCGAATATCTCGGCCGGCAACTCCTCCATATCCTCGTTGCCTAGCATTACGGATAGGCGCCCCTCTAAAACATCCGAAGCGAACGCTTCTTTCGGTTCGTCCGCCTGGGTAGAGGTACCATCGTTACTCCATAACGTTTTGCTATCACCATCTGTGATAACTGTGCGCACTTTTGCCTCGCCCGTGTATGCCCTGTTATCCACGCTAAGAACGGCAGCGACGGGTAGCTCATAGCCGGGTTTGCGTACGCGTGAGTTCGGGGCGGCTGCCACGGACGTAATGGTGGCGACACTCGCTATCACCAGTACGAGGAGCAAGGGTAACCATAGGTGTCGAGCTTGAAATTGATTCATTCAAGACTGGAGGTCGGTAACCATCTGAAATAACTTGATAGAAAGAGGCCGTAAGGATCTCCGCATTGTGCCGATAGTCACGTTTCTTTACTAACCCAGCGGCCGTGACCTTGCCGCAAAACCATATAAGATGCTGAAATTACATTCGATCTGTCGTGTAAGGAACGTACCGCGGGTCACGGTCGCTGCGAGGCAGGATGTGGGAGAATAGTAGGAAAATTAGTTGAAATGGTGTTGGTGCCTGTAGAGCTAATCGATGCAGTTCAAACACTCAAAGGAACTACCGTGGCAAGGTCAGGGCTTGGACAGAACATGACCTATTCGTGGCGTGCCGAGAGGTTGGGGTGTAAGGCGAAGACGTAGGATCACCTTCCTCCTATAATTGTAAGAAAGGAAATGTTACCGCCGTACTGTTACTGCTGGATGCAAAGACCCTAAGGTTGGTGCGCCGTGGTCAGCTTGGGTGGCTGAAAGACAAATCGAGGCGTGGGAGCCTACTATTGCGTTTGTCGGGCGGTAAATTTCCCTTCCTTCACCATCATCAATCGCACCTCAGATGAAAAGCTGTGATCGGGCAGTGTTGCCAAGGTTCCGCTTGCACCTTTGAAATCACTCAGAGTCTCAAGCGCCGCTCGTGGTTCTGATTGATGGGATACAAACGTCAGCATCCGAACAGCGTCATATCCGTTCGAGCTAAAAATTGTTGGTCCCTCCGCGAACCGCTGGCGAATACCTTCATCAAAGCCTTGAGAAGCTGCATTACCTTCGCGCGCATACCACAACCCCTCAAACGCTGATCCGGCTGCCTTCAATTCATCAGGACTCTCGAGCTGATTTGCGGCGAAGAGCTCTCCCTTATATCCGAGCTCACGTACCTGGCGTGCAAATTACTAATTACTAGGAAGATCAATTAATTCTCAAGCCGCATCAGTTAGTTGAGATGGTAGTTGTACGTGGATAGTTTAACAAGCTTGAAACTACAGCAGACTATTTAGGAGAGGCCCTCTTGCAAGCAAGGAGAAGGCAGTGAGTTAGGGGATTTCTGGAGACTGTAGCGCCCAGGGAGAGGGAAGAATAGCCCGCTCCGGTAGCAAGATGCGTGAAAACATGAATTTTCGGCAGCCGACCCTATCCGCAATAGTCAGGCGTCAAATTCCGGGTCGATAAGGTCGTACTCAACTACAGTATCGAGTGCTTCTGAGGTATCGATGTACTTGGGAATCTTGGGCGGAGGGCGAAAGTCAGGGATACCCTGGCTTTTCATGATGTCTCTAATTGCGTACTCATTCTGAATGAAGGCTACTATTCGCATAGCCCCCTTACACTTACATGTGGGTAAGTCAGAAATAAAAAGAATCCAAGAACGAGCGAGGTTGATCACAGAGAAGCTGGAGGGGCAGGCGGCGTGAGGTTCGAAACGCGGATCTATAACAGACAATATTGGACTAAAATCACCAGCTGTTTGCGTAGCATACGCGAGTTGATAGAATTGTGATCGACTTATGGAAAACGAGAACGAAAAGAAAGCAGAGATTGAAGAGCTTTGTAAAAAGATCGAAAGCCTTACATCTTCTGATTCTTTGTCAGAAGATCAAAAGGTTGAATTCGCTCGTGAAGCTCTAAAAATCATCAGCAGAGAAAAGTGGGCACAATGACAACAGCTCAAATAAATCCTACGGAGAGAAAAATCGAGGTCGTGCAAGCGGTACTAGCTGCTCCGAATTCTGAAGCCCTAGGGAAAGTTGCTGCTGAAATCTTAAAAGGTTTAGATCCATCAGATGTTCCAATAGCAGAACTTAAAGCCTTGATTGCCTGTGTTGAGCAAAAAGCCAGTGATGCTTTTCTACAGCAACAAAAGCAAGCCGAGCGAATTCTTGAATCCCTCA
>JAYVGZ010000428.1:0-2283 GCA_043771805.1 Pseudomonadota bacterium | reverse complement strand
GTGAACGCGCACTCCGAGATGAAACACCGAGCATCGATGCCTTGTAGCAGATCGGCCGCAACAGCGGCCCCCAACGAGAGGCCGTACACCACGATTTGTGACGGCTCGAAATTAAGCGAGTGTGTGAGGTAAGCATAGGCCGCTCGAATCGATGCATAGAGAGCAGCCTCGCTAGGTTCTCCTTCACTTGCCCCATAACCGGGATAATCAAAGGTGAGATATGAGAGCCCGAGAGTATCGAAAAGGGAATACTGAGCGGAAAACCATGTTACGTTACACCGATTACCATGGGCAAAAAGGACAACTACTGGAGATCCGTTATCGATAAAAGCTGCGTCAAGGGTGAGTCCAAATTCTCGCCCTAGGGTCAAGCGCTGGTGCGTCCGAGAGGCGATGAAACCGTAGTCAGTTGAATCAGGTTTGAAAGTGAATTTCCTCTCAATACCGAGTAAGAAGCTTGGTAGTTGCACAAAGGACTCCGGAAAAAAGGTAGTAAAAAAAGCGGCGACTGACGGTCGCTCTTAAGTCCACATCCTTGGGGATACGGGCTTCTTTGCGTGGCCGACGATCGCCGCCTTACACTACGTGCAACGATTGGTTACCCCTCGTTCGCCGCAGCTTCCTCTACTGCTTCAGGCTGCGTTTCTAGGTCGCGCGGCCAAAGGCAGATGATATCTTCCCCTGGAATCTGATAAACCCCGAGCTCGTCACCGTCACGCTTAAATCCGTAACGAACTGCTCCACCGTTATCGCGAAGTAGATCGCGACAGGCCTTATCCTGACCCGTAAACCAGAGCTGTTGATAACGCTCGAGCAACGAGGTGTCGTCGAGAAGCTCCCGGTCAAGCATAGCAAGGCATCGAGTATCTATATTTACTTCTCCGAGCTCCTCGCTCGCCTCAGTCATGATACCAGCAGCTTCAGGTGGATCACCTTCAGGGTGTACTACAATTGTGTACGCAAATGGATCGCGCTCGATTCGGTAGGTACCCCGGCTTACTTGGATTACTTTTCCACCGTAATCGCGAATCACTTGATTCTTTACCTCGGGTACATCGTCGACCACTGCAGAGATCCGTTCGATGAACTGGGGATTGGCCAGCATAAACTGGTCGATCAGAACAAGGTCGCCGCTTTCGATAGCGATTCGTTCTCTCTGATTTCCGCTTTCGGCGCTTTGACGTGGGTGGCGCCTGGAATTCCTATCGCCACGCGAACGATTTGATCTCCCACGGGGGCGACCACCGCCTCCACCGCGACCACTGTTACTCCTTCCACCGCCGCCACGACCACCACGACTTGAGCGTCTATCGCTTCCGTTATCCTCTCTACGCATATGAGAAACTTCCTAATAAAACAGTTACCGCCAAGAAGAGTCGAACGACCTTTATAACGTCCAACTGGCTAAGATAATTGGGGAAGCATAACAGATTGCTATGCAGGTGTCACATCCTGCCTAAGGTGTATTGATGCCAGGGAATTCTCAAGCTCAACCGGCGTTCCGACGATAAGTTTTGTAGGGGATGAAGAGGGGTGGGCTAAACCCCTCATCTCAAAAAGGGTTGTTCCTTCTTGCGTCGGGCTTAGGGCCCATACGCCGCCGACGGGAGGACGAAGTAAGAGGTTTTACGTAGTATGTTTCAGTCCGAATTAGAAGCTTCCATCTCGTCAAACTCTGTCTCTTCAGAGAAGGGTATCTGGTTTGACCCAGAACGAATCATGCTGGAGGGCAGCTACACCGACCAAGTCACAGCGTATCGGGCGCGCAGACGGTGGATCAAAACTTTTGAAACTAATTTCTTACTCGAAGGCCAGCACGACTTTAAGGTCCAGGTTACTCAGGACTCAGGTAGCGAAACCTTCCGACTGAGGTGTGATTTTCTAACAGCCTGCGGGCGATACGCCTTCTGGCGGCTGACCCACAATCAAGCTCCGGAGGTGCAACACCTTTTAGAAACTGCGCACTTACCCGCCACCCCTGTGATGCCCCATTTTTCGAGCGTCGAAAGGGATTTCTTTAACGACCTCGAGCCTTGTGTCCTTAGTGGGGAGGAGCGCCATGTGGGTGGAGCATCGCCGGTAGGGGTAGTAGTCAAAAGATGCATTGACTGGGTACGCGCCAGATTTAATGCGCGGGGTTAGCTCAAAGGTATCTTAAGAGAAAGTTGCTAGAGTTCCAGGATACGTAAGCGTTCAGGGGGTGGAGTTAAAGTCCGAGCAGCGTCCAGCCCCTCAGGGGCGGATTTGCGGATGCAAATCCGGGGTGAAAACAACTAGCCGTTC
>JAYVGZ010000427.1:0-4180 GCA_043771805.1 Pseudomonadota bacterium | reverse complement strand
GCGGCTTCCCTCCCTTTGCTCCACGCGAAAAGGCTCGTTTTTTTGGTGGTGATTTCATGAAGGCTATATTGCAGGGGTTCGATGAGCCCGTTTATCGATTAGACGGTGGCGATGTTGCGGTTTTGTTCACCAAAGGAGAGGTTACCCATCTTGGCGTTTATTTCCACATAAAGGTATCGCCGCGATTCTCATTCCTATGGTACGGATTGTCCATGGGGGAGATTGTCGTTCGCAACATTCGAAAAAGTTTCGGCTCGACACCGGTGTTGCGTGACATCAGCTGCACTATCCGAGACGGTGAATTTTTCTTTCTCCTTGGCCCCTCCGGCTGTGGCAAATCGACCCTGCTTCGGATAATTGCCGGGCTTGAAACCCCTGATTCAGGTGAATTAACTCTCGACGGTGAAAACCTCCTTGAAGCTCCGGCGCACAAGCGGGGGATCGGCATGGTGTTCCAGCAGTACGCTTTGTGGCCCCACATGACAGTTGCCCAAAACATCTCATTCGGGCTCGAGATCCAGAAGTTGTCCGCACACGACCGCAAAATACGCGTGGCCGAAGCCCTTGAGATGGTGCAGCTTGGTGACTACCCCCAGCGGTACCCACACGAACTTTCAGGCGGCCAGCAGCAGCGGGTAGCACTCGCTAGAGCATTGGCAACACGTCCGCGCGTCTTGCTATTGGATGAGCCGCTCTCAAATCTTGATGCACGACTCAGAGAGACGATCCGCCGCGAACTCGCTCAGCTCCACGACCAGTTAAAGATCACTATGGTGTATGTTACCCACGATCAGGAAGATGCGCTTTCCCTCGCCTCGCGCATCGCCCTAGTGAAGAGCGGCGAGATAGTCCAGCTAGGTACTGCTGAAGAACTTTACCGTTCGCCAAAATCTCGTTTTGTTGCTGAGTTCCTTGGGGATGTTAATCTTCTGCCCCGATCTCGCGACGGAGATCTCATCTCTGACGTCTCGAGGGCTGAAAGTTACCTCTGCCTTCGCCCGGAGGCGATTATCGCTCAGCTGAACCAACCGCCACCAAACAGCACATTTTTGACGGGCACTGTAACATCAATAACCTACAAAGGATCATTCCTTGAGCTCGAAGTGCAAACGAGGCACACTATCCCGGTACGAATCCGGAGCATTACCAATAGTAGACCATCGACTCCTGGCGCAGAACTCGGTAAGAATACAAGCGTCTATCTGACCTGGGCAGCAGAAGCTGCAGCAATTGTACCGCGCGAGGAGTAATTCGAAGTGGGTGGAGTTAGGAAAGGACTAGGGTGCCTTCTTCTTGTGGCTAGCGTGTGTGCCGCACTAACGGTCGGACTCCTTCTCGGTGCTGCGTGGTTCGCTCAGAGCACTCTTTCAAGTCTCGACACTACTGCAAAACCCCTCCAGGTTCCTGAGATAACCGAGCAGTCTGAGCTACGAATTGGCGTTATAAACGAGTCTTTAAGAAAGATCTTTGAGAACGGCGAGGCAGGGTCTATCTCGATCAATTCGGAGTTAGTGAACGGTTGGTTACGAATGACCCCGGATCAGAGCCTTCGATTTATTGGCGACCACTCATGGATCTCCATATCAGGTGAGCGGATCTCTGCTCAGGTGTCACTTCCGCTCGATCCATTGAATTTTGAAGGGCGGTTCTTTAACGGAGTTGTGGCAGCCTCTGGCTCCGTCGTGGATAAGCGGGTGCGGTTCTTTATTCACGATATTCAGATGGAGGGGCAGGCGTCTGGGAAGTTGGGGTGGAGTGTGCGCCAATTTGTAGAAGGGAGAGATCTCTCATCGATGTTCGGTCTGGCCGAGATGGTACCCCAAGATCTGCTCAATCGGTGCACGTTAGCAGTGAAAGCTTCAACTCTTCGCCTTGAGTGCATCGCACGTTAAGAGCGGTCTCGTTTCACTTTTTCGATGCAAATGGCGCCCTCAAAATCGGCAAGTTTATTCGAACTCTTTGACGCCTCGGCACCTGCACGTATCGCAGCGGAGTAGCGATTGTACTCAATGGCACTACCACAAAACCTCCCGTTGGAAGAGCTCTCTCCACGGTAACGAGGGTAAGTCGGTACCGCCCTTGCGATAGCATGGCTGAGTAATTTCCACTGCCGTCCGTTCGAACCCGTCGTGTAACGCTTCCACGTCCATTTTCACTCTTGAGCTCGAAGACAGCCCGAAGCGGAACGATAACTGCGGCGCAGGCGATCTCGCCTTCTGTTGGTGAAATGAACTCGCAGGGCGACGGGGCAAAAACGGCTCCTTCCACGCGGGTATCAGCCACAGCGGTGCTCGCAACGGAGAGGAGAAACAAAACAGTTAACGTGACAGAGCGTATCAGAGAATCGAACATAGGAAATTTCTCTTGAAACAAAAAGCGATACCTGGTTTCGTTTGGGCCAAATATAGGGGAAGAATGGCCCATACGGTAGCATGAAAATAGTACGAAAAAAGTATGAAAACAGTACGAGTTCATCCTTGGCTTTTAGCCGCCTTCTTCCTGATCTTTATGATCTTTCCGCTCGGATACGTGCTGTTGCGCGCTTTTTTAGTCAACGGCACGATCTCACTGACCTACTTTCAAGTAATGCTTGGAAGCGAGTACTTTCGGGAAGTCATCCTTAACTCGCTCAACCTTGCACTCTGCGTAACCCTCTTAACGAGCTGTATCGCCTATCCAATAGCACTTCTGATGACACGCTACGCTCTCCCAAGGCCCGCACTGCTGCATGCTGGTTTGCTCCTTCCGCTTGTAGTGCCGCCGTTTGTTGGGGTGCTGGGTATTCGGCAGCTTCTTGGCCGATTCGGTACCCTGAACCTCTTGCTCCTTGATGCAGGCGTTATCGATCAACCGATAGAGTGGTTGGGGGGTGGTAACCTTTTTGGGATTGTTGTTCTGCAAGTGCTTCACCTCGTTCCGATCATGTACCTGAGCCTCGCTGCATCGCTTAGGAACGTGCATGTCACCCTTGAAGAGGCCGCTACGATAGCAGGAGCACATCCGTGGCAGATACTTCGGCGAATAACGATACCGCTTTCGCTACCGGGGTGGTTCGCCGGAGCAGTGCTCGTTTTTGTGTCGAGCTTTACAGACCTAGGGACTCCGTTAGTATTCGAGTACCGAAACGTGATCCCGGTGCAGGTGTACAACATGTTATCCGACCTTAATGAGAACCCGGTTGGATACTCATTCGTTGTACTCACCTGCATTCTGTGCCTGATAACGTTTTATGCCGCACAGTCGGTCACCCTTCAGGGGAGCTTTGCGGGAACAGGCCGCTCAAAACAGGACGCTGTTACACACTCACTTTCCAGTACGACTACTAAAGTCCTTGCGGCCGCCCTATCCTCCTACATCGCAATCTCCTTGGCTCCCCATCTCGGAGTTCTCCTCCTTTCAGTGAGTGACCGATGGTTTATGAGTGCGCTCCCAGAAAAATGGACCCTCCTCCACTTCGTAGAAGTCCTTCGTCACCCCATGACAGCAAGGAGCCTGTTTAACAGTCTCTGGCTCAGTCTTCTTGCAACTTTTCTAACCGCCATCAGTGGGTATGCCTGCGCTCATATCTTGGTGAGATCTCGTATGCGCGGAAAATGGTTCTATGAAATATGCTCGCTTCTGCCGCTCGCGGTTCCCGGAATCGTTTTCGCGTTTGGCTACTTGGGCGCATTCTCTGGGACTATTCTCGATAGCCGCCTTAACCCCTTCCCGCTTTTAGTTGCTGCCTACATTGTTCGACGAATGCCAAGCATGACCCGCTCAGCGTCGGCTGGTCTACAAGAGGCTACCGTCGTCATGGAGGAAGCGGCGCTGATGGTAGGCGCTCCCCCTTCAGTCATTTCACGGCGCATTGTTTTTCCTCTTATCCGCCGGCACGTTATTGCAGGCTCCATTCTTACCTTCGCCTACTCAATGCTTGAGGTAAGTGATGGGTTACTCCTTGCGATGGAAGAGAAGTTTTATCCTGTCAGTAAAGCGATGTATTCCTTAATCGGTAGACCAGATGGGATAGAGCTTGCTTCGGCGCTCGGCGTGATCGTCATGTTCCTTATGGTAATTGCGTTCGCAAGCTCCGAGGCTGTGATGGCTAATCAAAAGGTGCGATCGATTACGATCATTTTAGTAATTTTTGGCTCCGGCCTCTTTGCCAATGTATGCACTGCCCAATCCGATAAGACTG
>JAYVGZ010000426.1:0-3201 GCA_043771805.1 Pseudomonadota bacterium | reverse complement strand
AAGAAATAAAAAACCGCTTACGTCGGCGACTGTGCAGAGGCTTCGACGTTAAAAGCGACGCGGGCAAATCCAAGTATTCTTCGATGAACAGTGAACCTCGGAAGACCCCGCGCATATCGGTGTTCCCTCCCTGGCTCGTGAGGAGTGTTTTTCTAATCATTGTGGCTAGCTCGGTCATTGTACGGCTTCCTGCCGTAACCGAGATGTTCCTAGGTCCCGATGAGTTGATGGTTTGGTCGATCGCGCAGGGAGAATCGGCTGAGGAGATATTGCGCCGCGCCCTGTTTGAGGTGCATCCCCCACTTGAGTCTTTTTTTCGGGCTGGAATCCGGCCTCTTGTAGATTCAATCCAGGGGCTGAGAGTTCTCTACATGGGGATCGCTACAGTGGGGATACTACTGTGTTCGTACGCGCTCTTCGCTAGTCCGTCGCCGGCCGCCTTCCTGATTTTACTGTTTATCTTGAGCTTTTCGCGCGTATTTGTGGTCTCCTCTGTACTTTTGCGCTCGTACCCTCTGCTCATATTCTTTTTCGGGGCGGCGATGTTTTTCTTTAGTCAGGTAACGGGCGAAAACCGAAGGCCGATCGTGGCTATCGTCGGGATGTGGTTTTCGATGGCTCTCGCAGGGTGTTCTCATTTCTCAGCTTTTCTGGCGTGTCCGGGCTTTTTCGTTCCAACAATCTTTGTAGTTTGGAAACGAGGTGACCGCAGAAGTGTTACAATGTTGGTCAGCGCAAGCGTTGCACTATGCGTTCAAGGCGCCCTTCTCTATCTCTATTTTTTCTCTCCCGATACAGGAGCCTCAGCTTGGAGACGATTAAGTAAAAGTGATATTTTTTCTCGGTGTGCAGGGTTTACCGATCCCGGTAGGCTTATGTTGCACGTTCTCGGGATGTTTAATGTTTCTCCTCTCGAGGTGCTTCCGTACAGCCTTCTGGTGGTAACAGGGTGCGTAGGGGCAGCGATATACGCGGTTGCACTCCTTTTCTGCTTCCGCAAAAAACGGCTCTGGTTCTTTTTCGCGACGATAACGTGGGGCATCGCTCTCCTTTCGAATCAGCTTGGGCTCTACCCTGTGACTGGTGGAAAGCAGAGTATATTTCTGCTGCTCTGTATTGCCGTTCCCATGGCACTCTTTTTTGCAGAGGTAGTTTCTCAAAAAATCGCCATCAGCTCTCTCTCTGTAGCGGCGTTGTGCATCTCTTTGGCGTCATTGTCGGCTAACTTCTCTTACTTCCGGGAGGCATCTGATATGCCACTCACGCAGAAGCAGTACGAGGATATTCGTGACTCGATACGGGTCATTTCTCGGGCGAAGGAGCCGGTATACACCTCTCGATTTGGGCTCCTCTATGGATTATTTGCCCGTGACGGTCTTTCGAAGTTCTATATGGATGAAACGAGTAGAACCTCGATCGTTACTCCTGATGGTGAGTTGGCGTTCTGTGCGCCGGGTGGTCTCTGGCAATCAACCAAAAGTGAGCTTAGTTACTGCCTCTCGCCTAACCCATCTGTCCCTAGTTTGGCGTTCGACGAAACGATCTGGTTTCTGAGTGTCGGCTTCGAAGATACGCTCTTCGAGTCACTTCGCGAGTGTGCAGTGCGATATGGCGAGTTGGTCGCGACTCGATCGAGCAAGGGGGTCCAACTCTTCGCTCTACATAGAAATTTTGTAGAGCGGGCGTTAGCTCTGGAAGGGTGCTTGGCCGGGTATAGAGAAGACCATTGCGCGAAGGCTTTGTGATTCGACCCAGTGATGCAGAGTGAACTATGCCGAGCGTTACTGACAACTAAGTCCAATCAAGAACCGCCCTCTCGACGGTAGAGATACCATTGAGATCCCGACTCCGGTGGAGCGCAGTAGTACTTGAAGAAGGAATAGGTTTGCCCGGAGCTGTTGGTAAGGGAAGGTGGTCGCTCCTCGTAAGGATCAATAGATTCCAAAATCAAAAAATGAGGGGACGGTGATATATTTGTATATCCATCTTGATAGGTGAGATAGGCGAGATCCGGGTGCAGTGACCTTAAATACTGCAGGCGCAGTGAATTCTGAAAATCTTGATTTCCCCCGATCTGAAGCTCACCCTCTGGAAGCGTTGCCCGCATGTCGTGAATCGCTTGTAGGTAGCGCGCCCTTCCACAGGTCATGAGAGTCCAGGTGACATTCAAGTTGGCCACGACGAAGCTGC
The DNA here is from genome assembly GCA_043771805.1 of Pseudomonadota bacterium. Classification (GTDB taxonomy): domain Bacteria; phylum Bdellovibrionota_C; class UBA2361; order UBA2361; family OMII01; genus JAYVGZ01. Next base: position 1,011 of record JAYVGZ010000426.1, on the reverse strand, counting down.
ACAAACATATCGTGGCAACAGCCATCCCCACCCACCCCTGCTTTCCAAGGCGCACAAGAAATCGAGCTAGCAGCAGGTAGAGAAAGGCAACGGGAATGAGAAAATATCGCCCCAGAATAAACGCGGGTTGAACGCAAACGACCGCAGCGATGGGTGTAAGGAGGATGAAGAGAACAAGGATCGCGGCGGGGTCCTTGCTCCGAACCCATAGCCACAACTCGGCAGAAAGTGCCACGAGGATCGCGACGATTCCAAATACCATCCAACATGATTCGGCTAAGTGGTGTTGAGAGAGATATGGCCCACCAAAGCTGATACTTAAAAACGTTAGTGCCACCTGAATATAGGGGAGGCGAGGGGCGCCTCCAATCGTAAGATGCGAGTAAAAGGTGAGCATCAGGAGTGCTATTACTAAAAGCGAAGAAAACATAATTGGACGAATAATTTGGTACGAAAGACCGTTTTCGCGGTCGCGTAGGTGCACCCAAGCAAGCCAAACTAGTGCAGGGCAGAGAAAAAGGATGAATGTTGCATGAGAGAGGCAACCTATTGCTATGAGTGCGATAAGGGTGACCACTGAGCGTGAGGATCGAGAAGCTACGAGGTCCTCCAAAATGAGGAACGCCAAGATGGCGCAGCAGAGTGCAGACGAATAACCGCGAGCTTCAGAGCCGTAGAGGATTGCGACGTATGAAAAAGACAGAAGGACTAGCCACGTAAATAAAGTCGGGTCAGCACGTGTGAGAGCGCGCCTGGATAGGGCAACGAGTAATACAGCTGAGCATATCAGAGATGGGATGCGGTAGAGCATCGACGAGCTACCATGGGGAAGTAGCCAGATCCACAGACTATTGAGGAGGTGATTGTTGTCGTGGCGAACCCTTAGCAGTATGTCCAGAGGGCCTGCAGCCTTTGCAACAAGAACTATCGACCAAATCTCGTCCAGCCAGAGCTCCCCAAGCGACGAACATACTCGCAGGGCGAGGTAGATTAAGACAAGGAGAAGGAGGG
>JAYVGZ010000425.1:0-2498 GCA_043771805.1 Pseudomonadota bacterium | reverse complement strand
GCTACAAATTGGTGTATTCTGAGATAGGCGCCCAGGTAGTAAGTGGCGCGCGGATGCGCGCAAAAGCAGCAAAAATACGAAGGAAGCGGGCAATAATGTTCGGGGTAGTTGTAGCCTATTCATCCGCCTCTTTAGCCTGGATTTCTCACGGACCTCGGCCTAATCGGCCGAGACATGAGAAATCCTTCGAAAAAATGGCCCTCCTTGGCCATTTTTCAAAGCGGGGGTCTTTGATTCGCCACGACACAGTGTCGAACCAAAGACCCCCTACGAATCAGTGCTAACGCACTGATTTGGCAACACCATCCGGGTGTTGCACCCTGAATGCCGTAAGGCATTCAGCTTAGTACAATGGCACCATTACCGATCTAACTTCACCGTCAAGCACTTAGCCGCCCCTCCCGCCTTGATGAATTCAGAAAGCTCCACCGGGTACACAGTGAATCCACGCTTCGCAAGTAACGCATACGTGTCGGGACACCCCGCGGGAAGAACTATACTAGTGCCAAGCACCACAGCATTGCAGACGAAGTGTAAAGCATCAGCTTCGGAGACCCTGATCAGTTCTGCATGTTTTTCAAGTTCAACGAGCCCCTCGGGGGTAAAAGCATTGGGATAGATCAGCACCGTGCTCTCATTTAACGGCGCGAAGCAGGTATCAAGGTGGTAGAACCGCGGATCAATCAATTCCACCGACACTACCTCCCTCACCTTGAGGAGTACCCCGATCTGGCTATGGGCCGAGAGATCTGACCTAAAGCCGTACCCGCATACGAGCTTACGGCCCAAAAAAAGCGCGTCGCCCTCCCCCTCAAATGCGGCTCCATTGACTGTATGCACTCGGTAGCCGTTAGCTTCGAACCAAGCACGAAAATGTGGGGCCTCACCTTGTCGCTCTTTGTGGCGGAACGTTGAAAGCACCACATCGCGTCCGTCGACTAATCCGGCATTTGCGGTAAACACCATGTCGGGAAACCCTGATTCATGAGGTACGTACTCTAACCACGCGCCGAGACGAAGAAGGTGGTGGTGGAGGTTGTTCCACTGATTAAGAGCAAGCTGCTTCTCCGGAACGCGCGCCGGATCCATCCAAGGGTTAATCTTGTACCGGACATCGTAGTCTTCGGGTCGACACACTAACCACCGTCCGTTCAAGAAGAGAGGCGCTGAAGCATTTGACATACGGTAAACCAGACCACAAAAAGAGTGCGTGTATCCGCTATTGTACCCTTTTCGCTAACCCCCGCGCACTCATATACTTGACCGCATGCAATCTTCCTGCGCAAAAAAGCCTCTTTGTATCGCTCACAGAGGAGCCTCGGGCTACGAGCCAGAGAACACTCTCCGAAGTCTTCGCCGAGCGGTAGAGCTGGGAGCCACCTGGGTTGAATGTGACGTTCAGGTTGTTGCGGGTGAAGTTGTCCTTTTCCATGATCGCACCCTTGACCGGCGTGCGAACCGTTCTGGACTTGTTGCCGAACTTTCATTCGCTGAATTGAGGAGTTTAGACGTAGGACTGGGAGAGAGAGTTCCCTTGCTTTCAGAGGCGCTTGAGCTACTCCGTGGTAAGGCTGCGATCAACATCGAACTAAAGGGGCAACGGTGCGCGGAGAGCGTAGCGCCGATCCTTGTCGGAGCGCTAAGTAAGGGATGGAAAGTCGAGGATCTTGTGGTCTCTTCCTTCGATCATTATCAACTCCAAAACCTTCGGAGTCTTCTCCCGGAGATACCGATCGGAGTGCTTGTGTACGGGTATCCTTTGTCGGCGATTGAAACTGCTCGCACTCTAAACGCTACGTCCATCAATGCGGACATCAGCTTTATTACACAGGCTCGGGTAAGAGAGATTCAAAAAAACGGCTTTACTGTAAATATTTATACGGTAAATACCGCTCTGGACATTAAACTAATGAGTGAGCTTGGTGTAGACGGAATACTCTGTGATTTTCCGGATCGGGCCGTGTAACTAAAAAGCAACAGACCCCCGCCAAACATAACACCCCGAGATCGCGCCACCCGGCCCACGCCTTACAATCCGTGGCCCACGATCCATGAGTCCCAAAGGAGATTTCGCTGCAGAGCCGCGCCTAATCGCTCTTCTCAAATGTACTCGACCACTCGCACGCAGCTGCTGCCGCGAAATCGCGCAACAAGCGAGGAGCGCATCCGCAGCGCTCAGTGTCTCGGGAGGAAAGAGCACTTCTTCCCTTTTGTCAGCGCTTACTGTTGCCTCGAGCCCACACAACCGATCGTGGACGTAATCCCTAAGCTCATCGAACAGTTCTGGAGAAATTACAAACTCGCGCGCCCTTACAAAGATACGACGTTTCGAACTTTCACCTCGGTCAGCAACGGCATTAGTACACCGAGGTCATACGACAAAGCGGTTAGAAGGTATCCGGTAAGCGTTCACGAGGGGTATTTTATTCACAAATCAAGGGCCTTACGAGGACAGCTTTACTCAGAAGGCGAGCCTTTCATGGTCAACGGGCTGGTCG
>JAYVGZ010000424.1:0-2237 GCA_043771805.1 Pseudomonadota bacterium | reverse complement strand
TAAAATGGAGATTGAAGTATGAAGAAGGTTTTGATGGGTTGTTTGATGGCGGCGGTGGTTTTTGGGTTTGGTATGCCGGGGAGCGCTACAGCGGAACTGACGACGGAAAGCCTTCCAGTAGGGAGCGTGGAAAACCTCTTATGCGCAGACGCCCCGACGAAAGACATTGCATATAGCTTGGCGGTGGAGCTTTCCTTGACTCCGTCGGATCCCGAAACCTTTGTTGTTATGGTCGGTAGCGTAGATGCCGGCAAGGAAGCACTACAGAGAGGATCTTCGTGCCGCAAGGCAGCAGATACCGCGTTTAACAATGCTGTTGCGGGTTGCGCTAGAAGCGGTTGCCGTTAAAACTGGGCCAGTAGGAAGCGCTGCAATTCGTACCTAGAAGTCCCATGCCGCTTGAAGCCGGAACGTTCTTCCGGCTTCAACGGCTCTTTCGGAATCTGCGTTATCCGGCCGCGAGCCTACAAGTCGAACATAATCCTTGTTGAAGATATTGTAGGCTGAGGCGGAGAGATTCAAACCATTGCCCAGGGGGTAGCTCGCCAGTGTTAGATTAACCAACATGAAGGGACTGAACTCCTTTCCGGTTTCCCCCTCCGTACCACTTCCGAGCATAAATTCCGGGGTAACTAAGATAGCACCCTGCTTCTCGCCAAAGGAGGCTCCAAGGCGCGCGAGGGTGTGTGGAAAGCTCTTAATCGCTCGGTCTGTATTTTTATCGCGACCCTCTGTGTAAGTCAGGTTGCCATACGCCTGGATATCGTCTGATAGCTGAGCGGTTGTCTGCAATTCTACGCCGCGCGAGCTGAAGCCCGGACCATTTTTATAGGTTTGGTTACCGTTTTCGAATTCTGCAAAGTCGACGGTATTCGAGAGGTCGTTGTAGAATACTGATCCTGAGGTAGTGATGCCGCCTTCAAAACGTCTCTCTAACATAGCTTCATAAAAGTTAAGAGTTTCATGATCGATTGCCTTGCTACTCGATGCAGGAGTAAATCGTTCACCGATGGCTGGATTTCTCAAGCCCTGAGAGTACATAAATCGGGCAGTGGTAACCTCGTTCGGGTTTATTACCACAGATGCTCTTGGCCCAAACGCACTTCGTAGTCCACTGAACCGATCAAGTCTGCCACCGAAGAACACAGAAACTTCGTCCGTCGGCGAATACATGAGGTCATAGAAATATGAAGTTGCGGTAAGGTGTGGTGCCTCTCCCGATGAATCGAAAGAAATTTGTTCGTCTGAAGGGGTATATTCACCTTGGCTTTGGAAGAAGCGGTTTTCAAATACCCGAAGCCACTCGGTGCCCACTATACCCTTTAAATTATCTGTAATGTTCTGCGAATACCGCAATTCAGTCCCACTCGCTTGGGTGGTGTAGCGGTTATAAGATTGTATGGTATTTCCCGCAGTGGAAGAGGGATATCGGAAAATGTTCTTGGAACGATCGAGGGTGTAGTAGTTTCGCAGGAGCAGTTCCCCCTGCTTTTCTTCCCAAACATCGAATTTGTACCCTACCTCAGCGCGCGCAGGTATCAAGTGATAATCTGAGGTACCCCCATCACCGAACAGGAAGTCGACCCCAGAACCGATTAGACTGTCGCTGTACCCGTACACAACGTTGCTGTAGAAATTTCCATAAGACAGCTTCAGATTCGCGCGATGATTCTTCTGCTCGTATATTTCGCGAGCAATACCATTTGAGCCATCTGTATCCGCGAAACCTGGATAATAGGCGGCGGTGTCCCCGTATTCGCTTGTAGTCGAAATGCTACTGAAATATTTGAGACCACCAGACGTCTTCTCACCCCAAGAGGCATACCCCTTTGTTCGTCCGTTGCTGGCTGATTCGGCTAGTACTTGACTTGCACGGGCAGAATCTCCCGTTTTGCTGATAACGTTAATTACAGCGTATAGGGCGTTAGTTCCCCAGACGGCAGATCCGGCTCCTTTCAAGACTTCGATTCTTTCGACGCTGAGGATATCGAGCGGGAAATCTTCATTGAGGATCACCGAGTCAAAGTTCCAATCATTGAACCTGACACCGTCGATAAGCAGCAATATCCGCGCGTTTCCGGTCGCACCTTGGGGTGAAAGACCTCGAAATCCAAGAAACGTTCCCACGCCAAGATTACTAACAAGAAACCCCGATACCCGCTGAACCGCCTCACCGACAGTCCGATATCCATACCGCCGAATTTGATCCTGAGTAATGACAGTCAGATTTCCCGGCG
>JAYVGZ010000423.1:0-9734 GCA_043771805.1 Pseudomonadota bacterium | reverse complement strand
AAGCTGGGAGGTGCATTGAATACTACTGCTGATTTTTGGATGAATGCGCAGAAGGCAGTTGATTTGTATCGCGCTTCTAGAAACATTCGTACTCTCCCCAAGTCAATTTTGAAGGTGCGCATACACGGCGTGAAGGCGGCTTGAATTTTCGGCTATTGGCGGAATCGCGTGGGTAGCCATAATTAGTTGATCAGCTACAGGGACAATTGATTGTCCCCGATGTGAAAGTCATAAACATTGGTCCCGCCGCTACTTTGAGCAGCAGTGAGGCGCGATTTTGGGTTGGTGCTCGTATTTATCCAAACCTTCCCTCGCGTCCCAACGACTGCTACGATATCCGGCCGACTCCGGTTTTCGAAATTTCCAGAAAGCAGGCTCTAAAAGACGAAAACCAAAGCATTAGCCAACAAAGCAAGACACCCCATGGCCGACGAAATTTCCGGAAATACCAAAGGACTCGCTCCGTCCGAACTAAAGGCAGTCCAGAAGCTATTCCAACGCTCGATGGGTGCCGAGGAGCTCGTCTCTCTCGACCTCGCTCGAGAGATGTGTGACCTCGCCCAGAAACTGCGGCGAAGGATAGGTGTGCTTGTTAACAGGCAGGGTCGCATCGACGAGGTGGTGCTTGGAACAAAAGAGATTCTGTTTCTCCCCGATATCGGCAGGTACCGTCTTGGGCGTGGGCGTCTGCGGAATCTCCGACTCGTGTTCACCGATCTTTCGAAGCACGACCCTGAGGACGGTGAAGAGGTTGCGAACATTCCCTACGATATCTACACCGATCTTGAGCGGCTACGGTTCGACGCTGTGGTGAGCATTCGCTCTGCGCCTAATCGAGTAGCGCTTTCGTACTCGTACCTTATTCCAGCGGGTAAAACGGAAGGGGCTGGAACCCGAACTGAGTCGTACAGAGATCTCGCTAATGTGGCCGTTAACTTTGAGGATCTCATTGAATCCGTCGAAGGAAGCCTTGCAGATGAAGTTGTTCAGCTTGATATCGGCGATAAGATTGGCGCGATGCTGGTGGGAGTCTACGACAAAGGTGATCGCGATCACGAGAGTTCCATGTTGGAGCTACGGGAACTTGCTCGTACGGCGGGTGTCACCGTCGTAGATACCGTTGTGCAAAAGCGGCGAATTGATCCGAAGACCTTTATGGGAAGCGGTAAGCTACAAGAGCTCGTCATTCGGTGTATTCGGCTCGGAGCCGATATGTTGATTTTTGATGCCGAACTTAAACCTTCGCAGTGGCGATCGGTCACTAATTCAACAGAGCTGAAAGTTCTCGACCGGAGTATGTTGATCCTCGATATCTTTGGTCAACGTGCGCAGAGTAGCGACGGACGGCTCCAGGTTGAGCTTGCGCAGCTCAAGTACAATCTTCCACGTCTGACCGAAAAAGACGGAGGGCTTTCGCGCCTTAGTGGTGGTATCGGTGGAAGAGGGCCCGGAGAGACGAAGCTTGAGATAGGGCGTCGTCGTATCCGCGATCGCATCTCGGAGATTGAGAAGAAGATTGGCCGTGTACGAGAGGCACGAGACTTCAGGCGTACCCGTCGTAGAGAGAATCAGCTTCAGTTGGTATCAATCGTCGGATACACCAACGCTGGTAAGTCGACCCTCTTCAACATGCTTACGGGCAGCTCCGTTCTCGTTGAGAATAAGCTGTTTGCAACACTCGATCCTAGTCAGCGAAGATTGTTCGTACCTTCTTCATCCCAACAAGAAAATGGCAGTCCTGGAAAGACTGTAATAGTGAGCGATACGGTTGGGTTTATTCGCCGCCTTCCTCAAGAGTTAGAGAATGCGTTTCGTGCAACCCTGGAGGAGCTCTACGAGGCCTCAGTTTTGGTTCACGTTGTAGATGCTTCCGATCCCGACGCAATCGGAAAGTACGAGGCTGTTCGACGCATTTTGGAGCAGATGGAGTTAGGTAGTGCAACTGAGCTTGTCTTGCTTAATAAATCAGATCTCGTGACCGAAGAGGTCCTGACTCAGTTAACGAATGCTCTTGGTGGTCTACCTGTTTCAGCGACGAAGAAGATCGGTATTCAAGAGTTCTTTAGACGCGTCGAGTCGATGCTCTCGTTACAGCTGGCTTCTGCTTCGGTGGATGTTGCCACTGGTGCTCTGTAAAATAAGTTTTTTCACCTGATGCATCACATCTTTACCCCATCTTGTCACGCTCCTCAGTCGGGAAATCCTCGCAATATTTCAATATTGCTGTGGTTTCCCTCCTTTCGGTGCGTGCCAACCTGGGGCAAATCTGCGCGCCTAAGGTGAAAAAAACTTATTTTACAGAGCACTAGCCCAATCTAATCGTTACTCGATCGGGACTGTAAGCCCGTCATACCCAAGAGTGATTCCAGCAGGTAGCTGGGCTACGGTCTTGTGGTAGTCAATGGTGTGGGTCGTATGGATCAGGTACGTGTGCTGCGCGTTGAGTTCTTGGGCGATCGCTATGGCCTCAGGGATTGTTAAGTGCGTTCGGTGTGGCTCATATCGCAGACCATCTAAGAAAAGGTGCTTTACGCCCATTAAGACTTCATAGGCGCGTGGGGAGAGCGATTTGCAGTCTGTGGCATAGCCGATGTTGCCGACGCGAAAACCAGTAACAATTGTGTTCCCGTGGGTGAGAGGGAAGGGGGTAATTTCAACTCCACATATCTCAAGAGCGGCCTCGTTTGTTATCTCGACTAGGTCGAGCTGAGGAAGCATGGCGCCAAGGTAGTCCTTGTCAGGGTTGAAGATATACCCGAAGCAGGCTTTCACACCTGCTAGGGTCGCCGCTGAGCCATAACAGGGGATGCGATGGTGCTGAACGAAGTTGAATGAGCGGAGATCGTCGGTACCTAATATGTGGTCGGCGTGGGCATGCGTATACAGCACCGCGTCCACTGAGAATACTTTGTGCCTAATCGCTTGGTGCCGTAGGTCGGGGGTGGCATCGATTAAGATGTTCCGGCCGTCGTCGAGGCGAATGAGTGCGGATGTCCTATCGCGGTAGTTCATCGGGTCGCCTGAGGAGCAGACGGCACATTGGCAACCGGGGACGGGTACGCCGGTGGATGTTCCGCAGCCGAGGAGGGTGAATTGCATAAGACGACAGTCTCCGACAGCTAAGTTGTATCACAGAATAACTGTTTCAGTAAGCCCGCCTACAGCGAGGGGTTCGACCGTGAGAGCGGTAGCACTACGTCAATTGACACTCTGAACGCCTGCAACTCATCACTCTCGCGTGATAGTAATTCTGGAAAATGTCACCCGCATCAACTCGTAGAGTATCCACGCCCCAGTCAAAAAAATCGGAAACGTAACCACCGTACTCTCCAACTTGGTATAGATCCGCACCCCCCACTCAACTCCAAAATAACTACCAAGTGGGGGTAGAAACGCACCAAGGCTCGGTACCGATCCATACAACCAAAGATAGACCACCGAAGTAGCAACCAAATGAATGCAAGCACCGATCGCAAACCGATTCCCTAAAACAGGAATACCTACAACGATTAGCGGTAACGTCCAAAACGCATACTGCAAACCAAACCCCGGACCAAAAGTTGGAACGAAAAGTAGGAGCATTATGCTGGCGGCGAGAACGGATCGGCTCTCAATCTGCGTTGCTTCAGCAAATTTTTTGAGAACTCCGAACATTACAGTGAGTACTCCGATGAAAAATATCGACGGATAAACTTTGCGAGCAAAGGCCCCCCAACCAACTGCTTCAAAGATCCCTGAGAGACCATACCAGCCTGGGCTACCCCGGTACCCGATAACTTTTTCATTCACGGCCTCGGGAGCGGCGAAATATATAAGACCGACGCCCACCATCGCTGGCAGGAGAGCAAACGCAATTGCTAAGAGAGACTCGCTCTTTGGTCGCAGGCGTCCTTTGATGAAAATCAGTGGTAAGAGGACGAACGGAACAGTTTTGGTTAATATCCCAAGTCCGATCCCACAAGCGCTCGCAAGACGAGCACTGCCATGCAAGGTTCTGGAAAACCGAACCGCATACCCGACAGCTACTAGGCACCACACCGCTACCAGAGCGTCGAAGTTACCGTGAACACAGGTGAGGAGGATTGCAATCGGATTGAGAACCAGCCCAATGAGAAGGGTAGGGAACCAGGGGGTAGTAGGTGTCAGCTCCTTTAAAAGAGCGCGCGAGCCGAACAAGATGACTATCTCCGGGATAACCAGAGCAGATTTGATGACCACTTTCAGAGAGAGCTGTGTGCTCTGCGCAATGGTATCGAGCCCCCATATACAGAGCATCCATAGCGGCGGCCAGTTGAGGAAATGGGTCGTGACGTAAGGATTTTGACCGGCGCGCAGGCTGGCGGCGACGGTTACCCAGTAATCCATATCTTGGGAGGCGATGGTGCTCGATGTCAGGGCAATAACGGCGGCGCGGGTTGCAATGAGCAGGAGGGTAAGGAAGATGAGAGCTCGAGAGTCGTTGGCGGATTGCATGTTTTGCTAGGGATCCTAGCAGTTGGGCAGGGCGGGGTCATGGGGGATTGTGGGTTGCTCGTGAGGTACCGAGACGCGAGATTTGCCGGGGCGGTCCATGCTCGACAGCAGGCCCAAACGTACAGCCGAGGACGGTAAGAGGCAGAGATTGGACGGTATGACTCTCGGTCTGGTAGGTTCTTCATTCTCGTTCTATGATTCAGGCGTCTTTTCGGGGGTGTATTTATGTCAAGTAGCGAGGAAGGTGGCGTAAAGAAGCCATTTCAGTTTGTTGATCGGCGACGGTTTGATTCAGATGGCAACGAGCGTGACTCCAAAATGGAGACGCCAGCACCGGTAGCTGCCGTGGCGCAGCCCATGTCGGCGGCAGTGAATGTCGACGTGCATCAGACCGCGGATGCGCCTGAACCGGCCGAGTCATTGGCGGATCACGGTGACGAAGATATCGATCCCGAGTTTGAGCAGGTTGAGTACGGCAGCTCAACTAACGCCCAGGGCAACCCTCAAGGCCTAGGCACCCCTGGGGTCGATCCAGACTACCGGCCTGAGGCATCAGAGAATCCGGATGAGGACGTTACGTTAACTTCCTTTATAATGTCACTCGCTACGCAGACCATGGTGCAGTTAGGTGAAATGGATCCTCCATCAGGGATGGAGATCCCAATGGATGTCGAGGCCGCACGCCAAACGATTGATATCATCTCGATGCTTCAGCGGAAAACAAAGGGGAATCTTTCAGCCGACGAGTCTCGATTTATTGTGGAAGTGCTCCATACGTTACGGATGTCTTATGTACGTAAAGCCAAATAGTAAAGTTCGAACAATTTTCCTTCTCCTGTTTTGTGTGTTTGCAGGTGACTTAACGCCGGTGGCATTCGGCGAATCACTTTTTCACGACGGAACACCAGAGATTCAGGCAGTCGCGGCATCAGAAGTAGTGGCAATGCCACGGCTCACGGATCTGGCTCGCGAACTCAGCCCGTCAGTTGTGAATATCTCAGTTGAGTCGAGCGCTGCTGAGGCAGCGGACGGAGAGTTTGGAGGAAAGGAAGAGAATTCGGCGCCTGCGCGCTCTTCGGGGTCTGGCTTTATCATTCAAGAAGACGGGTTTCTCGTCACAAGCAATCACGTTATCGATAAGTCAGATACTGTGATTGTTCGATTGTTGGACGATAAGACCGACTACCCGGCGCAAGTGATTGGCAAAGATCAAAAAACTGACATTGCGCTGCTCAAGATAGATGCAGGGAGGAAGCTCAAGCCGGTTTTTGTTGGAGATTCGGATGCTCTGCAGGTCGGAGAATGGGTAGTAGCGATCGGAAATCAGTTCCAACTTGGGCAGACAGTGACGGCCGGTATCGTATCGGCAAAATCGAGGCGGGTTCCTACAGGAGCCTCTGGACCTTACGACGCTTTTATTCAAACTGATGCCTCCATTAATCCTGGAAGTTCAGGGGGTCCACTCTTTAATACCCGTGGACAGGTAGTTGGTATTAACACTGCGATATTTAGCCCCGGTAGGTCTCAGTTCGGTGGGACGGGGTTCAACATAGGGATCGGATTCGCAATTCCGATCAACATGGCAAGAGCGATACTTACTCAGCTGCGCGATTCCGGTAAGGTTACGCGCGGGCTGCTCGGAGTTCTTATCCAACGGGTAGATGCCGATGTAGCGAAAGTACTATCGCTTCCGAATTCGGATGGGGCGCTTGTTTCAGATGTCGTTAAGGGAAGCCCGGCCGCGATTGCCGGTTTTCGTAGGCGCGATGTTATTGTTGCGTTCAACGGGAACAAGGTGAGCGAGCACGACGAGCTTCCATCTCTGGTAGCCAATACACCCGTGGGTTCCAGTGTTCCAGTTGATTTTGTTCGTGATGGTAAAGCGAGCAAGCTTTCGGTCACTATCACTCAGCTGAAAGATACCCCTTCGAAACCAAAGATCGATGCCGAGAAGCCAGATGCTCTCGGTTTAACCGTTGAGACTGTATCCGTAGAACTTGCTCGTTCACTTGAATTAAATCCCCCGACTGGTGTCACCATCGTCAAGGTAGAGTCTGGCTCAATCGCTGACAGAGCAGGGTTACTCAAGGGTGATGTAGTTGAGGAGATAGACGGGCGGCACTTTAAAAATGGCGACGATTTCAGAGAGTTTGTGAAGCGTGAGTTCGATGATCTGAATCTTTCTAAGGAGAGGCTTTACATGGCACTCGTTCGACGCAAAGAGGGGGTACGTTACGTGGTCATTAAGAAGACACCTGCTGTTGCAAAAGTTGGGGCAAAAGAGAAGGTTGTCGACGAGAGTAATGGAACGCCCAAGCAATCTGACGATGAGTAGGAGGTTAGCGGCAATCTTTGCCGGAACTTTGGCTTCCCGTATCGGATTTGTGACAGTACCCCGGCAAAGTGTAGCCGAGTTGGTCAGCAGGCTTTGAGCCTAGCGAAGTAACTGTCTTATTTTACTTATGAACCCCCACGTTTTGTTGCCCGTGCCAACTTGGCAAGCTTTTCGCATCGCTTACTCCATAGTGCGCATCGATGCCCAACAAAAGGCGTTGATGACACAGCTCTGCGCGTAGAGTCTCTACGGGCGGCGGCGAAAGGATCGTTACTCCTTGGGGGTGAGCATGTCAGCGAAGAAGAAGACAGACCTGGACCTGATTGAAGAGTTTCGGATCGGTAAAGACGAGGCTTTCGAAGAGCTCATCAACCGCTACAGCACAAAGGTACACAGCTTGGCTTCACGCCTCACTCGTAACGCAGAGGATGCAGAAGAGGTACTGCAAGATGTTTTCGTGACCGTGTACAGAAAGATTGCGGGCTTTGAGGGAAAGTCATCTTTTTCGAGTTGGCTGTACAGAGTTACGGTGAATGCGGCCTTTATGAAGCTGCGCAAACGACGACAAGATCCAGCCGTACCCCTTGAGGATATTCTTCAACAGACCCACGTGGTGTCTGCTCTCAGGAGCCCAGAGTCGTCATACGTTGATTCCCAGAGTATGCGCCATGAGATGCTTGAGGCTCTTGAGCAGGCAATACAGAAACTCCCTGATGACTACCGCCCGGTCTTTATTCTCCGTGATGTTGATGGACTGACCAGCCGCGAAGTTGGAAAGATCCTCGACCTCACGGTTCCAGCGGTAAAGTCGAGGTTACACCGTTCACGGCTCATGCTTCGGCGGCGACTCCAGAAGTTCGCGGGGGATCAAAAAGCCGGCAATGCGGCGGAGATTGAGCTTCCCGCGAGTGCTTCGGAGTAAGAGCGGCAATTGAAATCAAACTTAGTATTTTTATCGCAGATTAGGTTAGTCAAAACTCAAGAGTGATCTGCGGGCGTACATCGATAGCGGAAGGTTGGGCTAAGTATATCCGCCCCAATCAATGCCGGTATCCGGCCCGACGGGCTCTGACTTGTCAATTATACTTATTAGCCGCGGCCATCGTCACCCGGTGAATACATCGTATTGAGTCACAAGCCAAAGCCCTATGTCCACAGAGAGCACGACAGCGAAAGCGACCTTCAGTTAGATGCAGTGTCGTTGCAGGTCGCGAAGGCCACGAAAGGGCGGGTGAGTTACTGGTAAGCGGTGCCCTGCAATTTTCGATTTCGTGATAAAGGTCTTCTTGGCTCCTTCCGACCATTCTCTGACGGAGGAGACAATGTCTATACTGAAAAATATTGCGTTTGCGATTGTACTGTCATTGCTTCCGCTGGCGGGGGTAACCTCAACGTTTGCCGAAGAGACGGCTTTGGCACCGTCTACAACAGAGACGAAGGACGCAAATGATGACGAGCCCGAATTTTTTACGCTCACGACGTCGGCTGCTCTTTATTCTTCGTATATGTTCCGGAGTCAAAATATTTACGATGGACTCTCTTTTCAGCCCAGCATTCAAGGAACCTTTGACTTCGAAGAGTACGGTAATCTCTCACTTATCCATTGGATGCACCTCCCTGCGCAAGGCGAGCAATATGAGACGCGCTATGTCGAAATGGACGAAGGGTTAAGTTATGACATCGCACTCGGCGATTTTACGTTTTCGCTCACGCATTACTGGTATCTCTATCCAAATGGTAATGCCAATACCTTTCCAGGCTCTCGAGAATTAATTGCTACGCTCACTTGGGACAACACATTTTTGCACCCATACGTGACATTTGCAGATGAATATCGATCCTATAAGGTTCAGTATTACGAGATCGGCGTCGCGCACACCTTTGAAACTGCTCGGCATATCGGAGTAGATCTGGTCGTGTTTGCTAATGCAGGATTTGTTACGAATGGAACGCCCTATTGGGCCAAGAACGAGGGTTTTGTCCAGTCTAGCTTCGGCGTATCGACGGAGATTGAACTCGGACCAGTAACGGTTTCGCCCATGCTTGCACATGCTAACGGGAACGATGGTTACGCTACGGACCAGTGGTGGGGGGGCGTAAGTTTCGCCTCTTCATTTTAGGAAAAAGCGCCGCAATCTAAACAAGTTTCCCTTGATTTTGAGCCCCGAGGTTGGAGGATACTTTCGCAGTGGGCTTAGTGGGCTTTCGCAGAAATCGCTTGTGGGCGAGAAAAACACCGCCCGAGTAGCTTCGTGGAGTCGTTCGATACTCGGCATGCGCATCATTTGGTATACAATAGCCAAGGGTGCAAACTGAGGCTGCCAATACAGAGCAAAGAACTGTTTTCATAATGATCCGTTATGGTGGGTCCGTGTCGATTTGTAGCTCCTTAGCGCTGAAACTGTGCCGCCACCCTCGCAGCAATAATATTGAAAGTGAAGCAGGGCGGCGCTGTTGTTCACTTACAAGGCGAAAAGGAGCTAAACCGAGCTCATTATGACTCATCTGCGGGCATGAAGAGCCCTCAGTAATCGATGGAGTAGTGGGCAATTGATGTTTTCAGGTAACCGTTCAGGCATCGGTAGAAAAAATGCGCCATGTGACCATACCCCTCAGGGGTCGATTTACAGCTTGTCCGCCGGAGCGTTAGCGAAGGAGGAGAGTAAATCGGGGGGTGAAAACAACTAGCCGGTATCCGGTATCCGGTAACCGTTCACGGGTATATTTTTGTTCACAAATCAAAGTTGTTACGCGAACAATTTTTGCAGTCAGGCGAACGTTTCGTCGACAACGAGCTAATTGCTCGTTGGCTATTTATGTGAACGGATAGTTGTTTTCACCCCGGATTTGCATCCGCAAATCCACCCCTGAGGGGTCGGGACGCTCCTCGAATTTTAACTCCACTGCCTGAACGGTTACCGGATAC
>JAYVGZ010000422.1:0-13184 GCA_043771805.1 Pseudomonadota bacterium | reverse complement strand
TTGTAGCGTTTCTGAAGGGAAAACCTAAACTCTTCTATGTCGCAGGGGCAGCGGCTCTCGTATCTGTATTAGCGTTCATCATTCGCAGCCTTGTCGGCACCTTCTTTGCAGACGTTTAATAGAAGAGAACATCACTTACCCCAACCTACCGATAGATCTGCAGCTTACGGGGGACTCGACTATAAATCTTTCTCTGGCTCCGTTATGTCCTGCACACCGGTGAAAGGACCAGCCGATACGGCCTGTTAGAAACTCCATGCATGTGAGCTCCGCAGAATTCCATCCCGACGAGCAAACGCCAAATCAATCTGACCTAGCGCGCCGTCTAACGGTCGACGTAAGTACTCAATCACGTCATAGATCGCGTAACCCTTCGCTGTCATGAATTCAACACACTCTGCTGTTACAGGCATTCCCGGCATGAATTCGTACAGCGATGTTTCTAAAATAAAGACCTCAGTCTTCCCAAAGAGCGATCGTGCGCCTTTCAGCGCTTCGAGCTCAAACCCTTGAATGTCAAGTTTGACGAGATCGGGGAAGAAGGTCTCTCTCTCGCTGACGACGCCGTCGATTGTGACTATCGGCGTTATGCGCTGCTTTCCTTCTTTGATTCTCTCGCCGTTCGGCTCAGGCAAAAAAGATGACCCCGCAAGATCATCCCAAATTGTCTGCAAAAGTTGACCATTCTTTTCCCCTGCACCCGCTTGGATGAGTTCTAGTTTCGAATTTTCGGCGCAAAGCTGGCTGAGCACGTACTGCATTTCCTCTTGAGGTTCGATCATGATCACGCAGGCTTCAGGAAACACAGATAAAGCCATCCTCGTCCAGTTCCCGCGGTTCGCCCCTACATCGATGATGCCCCTCGGGCAGAACCCGCGCGCGCGGATATCTTCGAGGAACATCTTCACGTTGCCGACAGGGCGGGCTACCGATCCCGGAAGCGATTCAGATCCATCCTTATGAACCCGCTTAATTTCGAAGCCGAAGCTCTTAAGGGTTTTTTTAATGAGCGCTTTCATGAATTCCTTTGCGGGCGTTTCGGGAAGTTGAAGCCATCCTTGTGTGCGGTCTCTAAGATTATTCAAGGAACCCCCTCGCTCTGCTCCATTTCTCCATGGTCGCGCGGAAATTCACGAATTGCAATTGGCTGCTATGTACCTCGTCCTAAGCCCAAAGATGCTTCCGCTTGGTTATTTTGGGCGGACCTTGTCGCGCTGTCCCCCCTGCCGCGCACTCCCTGAGACAATCCAGGGGGGGACAATCCAGGGGGGACGGATGTCGATGGCTAGCGCCAAGTCGAGCGCAGGGGGGTCAGCATCAGATAGAATTTCACGGATCTCCCCGCAAGTTTCCGTTTAAATGATTTTATGATCTTTGATGAGTTTAATCTTCACGACCTGACTCTCCTCATCCGACGATCCACAAAGACCGGTCCGTATCCTTTAACCTTTTCACAATCTCATCATTAAGGACCGGCACAAGACTTCCACCAAAATTCGCCCTCGGGAATTGGGATTGCGGAACTGGTAAAGCAAGAAAATTACACAGCTCGAACCACACACTATCAGAGGATACATCCAAGATGAGTAAATCCTCCGCCCTCCCCGAAAAACACTCTTTCACTTTTAATAGATGACTCTTGTAAGCGTGCTCAAACTTTACCTCGTCGAAAAATGTCGTACCGAACGCTCTTTGTCGTAACGTTAGGAAAAACTGGATAAATTCGGCTGCCCGAGGATCGTCTTTGAGCGACTGGTCCATCTCTTGTACCGACCGGTACTGCGGTTCGCAAGAGCTAAGCCAGCTTTCAATTTCGCGAACAGTCAAAATGAATTTCGATCCTCTGAAAGTCTGATCTAGTTTCTCGAATTGAACTGCGACCGGTAGATTTACAGATCCATCATGATCGCAGATCTCTTGAAGTGAAACCGGAAAATGAATGCTGCTCAGACCTAACTCCTGAAGAGCCAGATTTAAACTAGTTGTACCCGTTTTAGGAAAGCCGATTCCAAATATTTTATGATGGAACATTCAGCTCCCTGTATTTAATGCCAAACCGGTGCCCCATCATTTTTGCGCATTTTATTATCAGACCCCTCCAGGTCAATCTCAAATTTTTCCCCGTCACTATACGAGTACACCTTTGCAATCACTCACACCCTAAAATCTTGCGCAATACGGTACCGCACAAGCTCCGTCTGCTCCGGACTGAGCTGCATCTCACTAACTCGCAGTTCTAGCGTCAAACGATCGGTATATCCCGCAACAACCATCTCCCGATTAAACAACAGGTCTTTCGTTCGCCCGGCAGCATACTTTGCAAGCGCAAGGTCGTTAACATCCAGACACCACCCAGTAACTCCCGCAGTATTCTGATTTGAGATCGGGACAAGTCGCTCTTTCCATCCGGACGGTAGAATTGCGGTCTCTTCGGAAATACCGTGAGCGTAATAACCAAAACTCTGATGGAACGGTGACTCTTCTCCGATACAACCATCAATGAGATCTGATAATTCAGGTTTATTCTTTGGATAGAGGTCTACCTCCATCGAAGTTAATAACGTAGCCGGTGCATCCGGATGCTGCGCGAGTAACGCCTGACTTCCTATAATGATAAGTTCGTTATCATCCGCAATAACCCCAGACGCCTTTATAAGATGTTCAAGCTCGGAACGTTTCATAAATTCTCCAGCGCTCTTTAGGGGTAAGTACTCCAGCAAACGGTGACGATTGTCGTAGCTCTATCATCTCCTCAGTTTCGGAAGTGATCGCTATAAGAAGCTCAGCAAGAGGTAGATCAAGAATCTCGAGCCAACGGGTAAAATACTTAGCAGAGTGATGGCTCGTGCTGCTCCACCGCTCGATATTGGCACGAGCGATCGACAATAGACTGGGATCTGCAAGAAGCTTTTCCGCGATCGCGGTATGCAATGCAAGACTCCGTCGAGTGATGTCAGTGTGGAATTGCATACTGTCTATCGTAGCCTTTCACCTGCGAAGTAGTCGAGGCTCTCGGCGGAGTCTCATATCGACCGAGCTAAAGCCCATTTTTCGCAACTATTTAATCGAATCCCTTCAAATCGATCTCGAACTCTCCCCACTCACAATTGCCGGCAAGCCTTTCACTCAGCTCTAAGTGACTCGAAAGCACCTCTGTCGAAAGCGCCCCAACCCCGTAGTTCCCGAGCCCTGCCAGTAAACTAACAATCCGAGCTTCACTCTCCTGCAGACTACCTTCAGAGAGAACTCCACTAACAAAACCGTGCTGCAAAGATTCCCGGCACGCAACAGCATCACAAATTGAAACTGGATCTCCCACCATGAGGAAAAGATCGATTCCTGCATCATGCGCCCTTGCAGCGAATGAAGACTGAAATACCTCTCCACGGATCGCCTGCATCCCCAATGCGTCGGCAACGATGACTCCCTTAAATCCGAGCTGCCCACGTAAAATATCGGTCAAAATTTGTCGCGAAAGTGTCGCCTGATTATCTGCGTCAATCTGCGGAACCATAATATGAGCACTCATTACCATTTGAATGCCCTGTTCGATCAGAGCTGCAAAAGGGAAAAACTCGCGCGCGGTAAGCTGTGAAAGATCACCTGACACCACCGGGAGTGCGTAGTGCGAGTCGGTTGCGGTGTCTCCGTGACCTGGAAAATGTTTGATGCAAGGAAGGATTCCTTCTGTTTGGATCGCCTTCGCGAATAGCGCTGCTCGCTCAGCAACTTCGGTCGCCGTGCGACCAAAAGCTCTCTGGTTGATCACGGGGTTATGCGGATTCGAATGAATATCGGTTACGGGAGAGAAAGACACATTAAATCCCAGCGACCGAAGCTCAGTCCCCATAGCGCGCGCGACTGATCCGATAGCTTCAGACGAGCCGCTATAAAAAGCGGGATAAGGGAATCGAGTGATCGGGGGTGGAAACCTATGTACCCTTCCGCCTTCATGATCGATAGAAACTAATAAGTTCTGGCGACCGACCGCTTTGCGGATATCACTCAGGAGTGTTTCGAAGCTGTTGAGCCAATCTGCGTATGGTGCGTCTTGTACGAAGTTTCGCTTGCGAAACATCACCCCCGCCGGACGAAGGTCAGATAGAAGATCCCGTTCTTCGTCACTGAGAGAAGTGGAAAACGGCTCAACTATAAATCTTAGACCAAAGTCGAGATCACCCAATTTTTTACTCTTAAGGCAAACCGTTAGTACTGCTGCTTAAGTCGGCTGAAGTCGTCGTACTTTGGATCGCGCTTGATCCAATATGTCGCAGCCCCGCTGCGGTAGCTCTGGTCGATGACGCGAATACCACAAAGTCTTACGATTCCGGCCATCGGCAAGAACCCGATACACCAAACAAGGCTGAGGAGAACTGCCGTCATTACAATAGAGAGGTAGTGCGCCAGTTTCATCCATCCGCGCCATAGAGGAGCCAGAAGACCTGGAGCGGCGTAACCTAGGACGCCAAAGAAGGCTGCCAAAGCGAACCAGAGTGCGCTCGACTGGAGGGGTACACCTTTGTAGGTCTTGACGCTGCATATGATGAGAAAAAGCGTGGCAAAAATGGCGCCAAACTCTTTTACATGCTGGCGGACAGGTTTCCCCATCCAGATCTCATCGAGCGGGCTCTGCGCAACGGCAGCAGCTACACCAACTTTTTGAGACACAGATGCCTCTAATCCAGTTCGAACTTCGTTAGCCAATCCTCGCGCTCCTGCCATTTCGGCTGCTCCTCTTTCAACATCACTAAGTTACCCACGACCAACACATCCATGTTGGTGCGCATGAAGCATACATACGCTTCAGCAGGTGTACATACTATAGGCTCTCCGCGTACGTTAAAGCTAGTATTCACGAGCACTGGACACCCAGTCTTAGATTTGAACGCCGACAACAACTTGTAAAATGTTGGATGCTGCGAGCCCGAAACTGTTTGGATTCGCGCGGAGTAGTCAACATGGGTGATCGCCGGTAGGTCGGATTTAGGAACGTTTAGCTTGGCAATACCAAACAACTTTTCCTCGTCTTCCGACATCGGCTTACGACGGCTCTCAACTACCGGAGCAACCATTAACATGTAGGGCGAATCACAATCGATCTCAAAATACTCAGAGACGTGCTCCCGCATAACTGCAGGTGCGAACGGCCTGAAGGATTCTCTGAACTTAATCTTTAAGTTCATATTGGCCTGCATGCTGGAAGAGCGAGGGTCCCCAATAATACTTCGGTTACCGAGAGCCCGTGGCCCGAACTCCATGCGCCCTTGAAACCATCCGAGAATCTTCTCTTGAGAGAGGAGATCCGCGCTTGTGCGGAGCATCTCCTCGTAAGGGAGACGTTTGTACACGGCTCCAAACGGGGCGAGGTCTGCAACCGCTTCGTCGTCGGAATACTCTGGACCAAGGAGAGAGGCTTTCTGGAAATCAGTTTTCTCGTCGGTGAGACGGGTGTTACCGAGATAGCCGTACCACACACACAACGCGGCACCGAGAGCTCCGCCAGCATCACCTGCCGCAGGTTGGATAAAGATATTCTTGAATGGGCCTTCGCGCTGCACTCGTCCATTTCCGACGCAATTCAGTGCGACGCCGCCAGCCATACAAAGGTTATCGAGTCCGGTCTCGCGGTGAAGGAATCGAGCCTGCCGAAGCATACACTCTTCCACGACCACCTGAATGGAGCGAGCGAGGTCCATCTCACGTTGCGTTAATGGACTCTCAGGATTACGACGTGGTCCGTCGAATAGGTCGGCGAAGTCGTCCGTCGTCATTGTTAGACCGGACATGTAATTGAAATATTTTAGATTGAGGTGATACGAGCCATCCTCTTTCATATCAAGAAGATTGTCGTAAATCTGCTGAACGTATTTCGGTTCACCGTATGGAGCTAAGCCCATCACCTTATACTCACCAGAGTTCACTTTGAACCCCGTGAAATAGGTGAATGCAGAGTAAAGAAGCCCTATCGAGTGCGGGAACTTAATTTCCTGGATTAGGGAAAACTTATTCCCCTTCCCAACGCCTAAGCTGTTCGTTGTCCACTCACCAACGCCGTCAATCGTCAAAATCGCAGCTTCTTGATACGGGGAAGGATAGAATGCGGAGCCTGCGTGGCTTTGGTGGTGCTCGGTGAAAAGAACTTCACCGTCAAAACCCAGCTCGGTTTTAATTGTATCCGGTATCCACAACTTGTGTTTGAGCCAGAGCGGCATGGCCCTCGCGTATGAAGTAAAGCCTGAAGGAGCTGTAGCGAGATAGGTCTCAAGGAGCCGCTCAAACTTAAGGATCGGCTTATCGTAGAACGCTACGTAGTCAATATCCTTGATAGTCAGCCCCTGCGACTTAAGGCAGTAGGCCGAGGCATGCTTCGGGAAGTCAGGGTCATGCTTCTTTCGGGTAAAACGCTCTTCCTGAGCGGCCGCTAAAATCTTACCGTCACTGACGAGACATGCAGCACTATCGTGGTAGAAGGCTGAAATTCCTAAGATATTCATACGCAGGCAGCTGGCAGACGTTTAAGTATTGTTTCATACACCGAGTGAATAGATCGTGTCGAGCCTACGGCTAGTTGCTTGCGTCGAAATCACGGTCACACTAAGGTCCATCCGCGCGGGTGTTGGTGCTTTCCGGTCGTGGCCGACCACCATCGGGTGCAACTTCGGCACCACAACTTCAACATCCGAGAGGCTACCACCAGGCAAGGGAACAATTTTATGCAGCCGCCTCCAAGGGCCTCTATTTCTGCGTTCATCGTCTGCTGCAATGAGGAACGGCAGATACGACGCTGTCTCGAAAGCGTGAAATGGTGTGATGAGATTGTAATCATAGACTCAGGCTCCACAGACTCAACATTGCCGATCTGCCGTGAATTTACCGATAAGGTCTTGCATAGAGCCTGGACCGGGTACGTTGAGCAAAAGCGGTTCGCCTTAGAGCACTGCGATTCCGACTGGGTGCTGAATATTGACGCCGACGAAGAGGTCTCTGACGAGCTGCGCGCTGAGATACTCACAATCCTTGAGGACGACCTGCAGGCATCCTCTTCTCAACAAACACCCGTCTCTGGGTACTTCGTCAATCGAGTCGTCTACTTCTTGGACCGATGGTGGCGCAAAGGAGGTTGGTACCCAGAATTCCGGCTTCGATTGTGTCGTCGATTGAAGACAAGGTGGGAGGGAATTGATCCTCACGAAAAGGCCCATGTCGAGGGGCCGACCAGGCGGTGCCAAAGTGAACTTCATCACTACTCATTTACGGACTTGACCGACTACATGCGGCGGATGAACGCCCTATCAACAAACGCGGCAGACACGATGATTAAGCGCGGCGCAAAGCCCTCTTTGTGGAATATTACATTCAGGCCGTTGGCTCGTTTCTTTAAGTTCTATTTTTCTAAGCGTGGGTACCGAGAGGGCTTCGCTGGTTTCATCGTTGCAGTGGTGGAGGCGATTTCAGTATTTCTGAAATATTCGAAGGTTTGGGAACGTCATCCGAGTCGGTTGGATTCTGAAGACCGGAGCACAAACTTCACTGGTACTTGAATGCTCGAAGAGATCGAAACACCAGCCACTTTCGCTGGCCGAAACTTCCACAGTTTTACAGCATGCAGTGCTGCAGTGTCTAACCGCGGGAAGCCCGAACTTTGCTCGATTGCAAGCGACTGCACGGCGCCGTAGGCGTCAAGTGACACGGCAAGTAAAACCATTCCCTGCTCGCCTGCGAGGCGAGACTCACGGGGATACGGCGGAGGGGGATTACGAAGGTAGTCTGGTATCGCGGTGGTTGTGCTTTCGGCACCGTTCTCACTTCTTAAAACGGTAGATGCGGACGCGTTATTGGCAGGAACAGTATTCTGCGATGTTGCGGCAGCAGGATCCGCTTTTAATTCGACCGGCAATGCTGGAGTCAGTGCTGCCTTTCGCTGCGCTACATTCTGCTTCTTTGCGATCTTCGGTTTTGGTAATCGCTTTTCTAAATCCGGAAGGGGCGGTTGGGTCTTAGGTAGCATCGGGGGGGCTTCAGCGACTGGCGCTCGATGCTCGTGTCGAACAAGATGAACCGAAACCGTTCTAGCGGTTTGTGTACCAGCCTGTTGCGTCCCGGATGCTAATGCGAAGCGGGATGTCTCGACTAGAAAGCCACCGAAAACGATCGGAAGAGCAACATGCGCTACGATCGATGCCAACAGCGGATAGTAGCGCTTCTGAGTCACCGCGAAATCGCCTCTGTTTCAAGAGCTACGTTAGTGATGCCCACTTTGCGGACCTCATCGAGGGCGCCCACCAGTGAACCAATCGTCGCTGCCTCGTCGCCGTTGATGTAGACTTTAGGATCTGGGGTTTCACCCTTTAACTTCTCAAGAGCGCTGTGTAGCTCCGCGCGCGAAAGTTTTGCTTGAGCTAGGTAGTACTCGCCGGTGCTGGACACACTCAGAGACACATAATCATTTCGCTCTTGCGCCGTTCCCGAATCAGCTGCCGGAAGATTCACCGCTATGCCACGATTCTTTATCATGGCGGTCGACACCATCACAAAGGTAGCTAGAAGGAAGAACATGATATCGATTAGCGGCACTATCTCTATGCGTGCTCGTTTCTGCGCCCTTCGACCCCGAAGTCTCATACGGCCCTCAACTGTTTTACCTGAACTCGTGAACCGCGCGATTTGAGGAGGATCTCTACCCGGGTCGCCGCTTCTTCGATGGCGAGTTCTAAACTTACTTTGCTAGTTGAGAGAATATTGAGAGGGATGAGCGCAAAAATAGCTATTCCAAGGCCGAAGCCTGTCGCTATCAACGCCTCGGCGATTCCCCCCGTTATCGCAACTGGCGCCTCTAACTCACTTGCTCCTAAAAGCCCGAAAGACCGAATCATACCCGTAACTGTACCTAGCAGCCCGAGCAGCGGAGCAAGCGTTACCACTGTATCGAGAAGACCAGTGCCTTGTTCGTAGTGGGCTAGCTCCTGATTGGCAGCACACATGATGCTCTCTTCGTAGCAGGTGTCCGCGTGCTCTAAGCCAGCTGCGAGCACCCGAGCGACTGCATTTCCAGAACTGTTCCCTACCTGAGACGCTGCCGTAAGCTTTCCGTCACCAACGAGCGCCATCATCTGCTCGACATCTCGGGAGTTTCTCCTCGGACGGTGGCGGAGAAGGAACACTACCCGGTCGATAACTACCGAGAGCGTCAAGACCGAAGCAATGAAAAGCGGCCACATTATTGGGCCACCCTTAATGAACAACTGTATCATAAAAACTCCCTATCCTCTGATGAGGCCAAGCGATCGTCGGTTAAAATTTTAAGGTTACACCGCCGTAGACATTGCGAGGTAGCCCAGGGTCGATGCCATTACTTCGGATACGCGAGTAGTATCTTTCGTCGAACAGGTTGTTCACCCCAGCAACTACCGAGAGCACGTCAGGGATAACCGGCACTTCCGCCGTAAGATCCCAAACGTCATAACTTGGCACATAACGGTTCGCTGTGTTTCCATCGTCTGAGTAAAGATTGTCGACAAAGGTTCCGAGCAGCGCCACTTTTGCTTTCTGATGGTAGTCGTAGATGACGCCAGCTCGGATCAGATAATCTGGTGCGTACTGCGGTGTTTTTCCGTCAACAGGGCCGCTCGTAAACTCCGCGTTAAGAAACGACGCATTTCCGTACAGGCGCAGTGACCCAAACTCTTTTGCTCCGTCACATCCGGCTACGTTGTCGAGGAAACCGAGAGTGTCGACGTCAACTGATAGATCCATTCCAGTGGTGCGCGAGCGACCGACATTCTGGATGTTGGTTCCAACTCGTCCAAACTGGTCGTCAAATGTAATAAGGAATGTGCTAGCGTCGAAGCGTGCCCAATCAACGGGGAGGCCTCGAATTCCAATTTCGTACGTCACAGAGTGCGCCGGGTTAAGGTCTCCGCTCATTGTGTCGCCCGTGTTGAGCGGAATCGTGTCTTGATACGTGATCGGTTTGTATGACTGAGATGCATTGGCGTACAGCTCTGTAGCGCTACCAAGATCGTATGAAGCGCCGAGCCCAAACAGCGGAACCGAGACGAAGTCACTCTGATCTCGAAGCGGTTCAGTAGCGGCAGCATTTTGGTTCTCATTAACCTCTTGGAAGATATTTTCAATTCTCACACCCGGAGTGAGTCGAAGACGGCCAAAAACAAACCTGTTCTCGACGAATAGTGAGCCAGCGCCGGTAGACCGATCCAGATCCTTGGTTGTCACCCCCGTGTTCGAAAATGGAGTCTCTCCTTGCTTCTGATTGAAAGGGGAATCAACCCCCAGAAGCGTCGTTCCTACTGTAAGGGTATGCTGGTCTCCCCCGAGGTCGTAGTTGTGCTTTACGCGCCCGTCAAATCCGATGGTACCGAACTCCTGATCAACGATAGTATTCGTTTCCCCATTGTACAGGCCACCAAAGGCAGCAGCTGTACCCGGGCTCTGCCGCTTGCTAAAGCGGTTGTAAAATCCACCAAAGACCTTTCCTTGGAACGAGGTGTCTCTGCTAAAGTTGTGTTCGTACCCAACGTTCGCTGCATAACGCTGAATCTCTAGGCGATCAAACTTCGTAACCGCTTGGAATCGATTCTCGTTGTAGCTTGCTAGATCAGGGCCTGAGTCTAAAGTTAATCCTCCCGCCTCACCGTGACTGCCGTCGTAAATATCTACGTTGAACGACCAACGACTATCCGGGTCGGCGTTGTAGAATACCGACATAGCTCCGTTGGTTACCCCATAGTCAGAGTTCTCATCGCGGAACCCATCCGACTCTCGGTGATGGATGAAGCCGAGATAACTTACATCTCCCTGAGTTCCACTTAACTCATTGTAGGTGGAGTAGAAGTTTTTTTGCCCAAAGATCTGCTTCGAGATCGCTTGATACGGAGCACTAGACGGCTTCTTTGATACGTAGTTGATCGCACCACCCGCCTGCGGGCCGTACAGCAATCCTGCGCCACCACGCAAAAATTCAATACTCCCTATAGAATCGAGTGGAGGCTGATAGTAGTTGGCAGGGTATCCGTACATATCTGCCGAGATCGGCAAACCATCTTTCAAGAGATTAAGGTTAAAGGACTCATGCGGATCACCGAGTCCACGGAAGCTAATACTGGCAAACCCCTCCCCTGAAACCTCGCTGGTAAGAAGCCCCGCGGTCTGTGAGAACGCTTGACGGTAGTTGTTGTTCGGGATCTCTGGAAGGGATGCGAGCTCAATGAGGCTCGTTTTCTTACCCGAGTAGATCTTGGCTCCTTGAACCTCCGGAAGAGGGCGAACGGTTTCGGTAGAGCTAGGTTCTTGCTGCGATTCGACTACTACTTCAGGAAGACGTTCTGATGCCTGGTTTGGTAGATCGGCAAATACATGGCTCGGTGGGTAACTTAATGAAATAACTGCACAAATGAGGTAGTTCTTAGCGCGCATGGACCCTGCTTAAGTAGGTAATAAACACAATTTATGCGCAAGGCATAGCAGGATATCCATTGGCATGTCAAACAAAAATCTTCATCTGCGAGCGTTAATGGGCATATGCTATATCCGCAATGGGGATTCGCTTTGGAACTCATTAACAACTCGTGTCACAGCTAAACAACGGCAGCCAACTGTGGGTAGTCAATATTTTCGGGGCGGTCAGTTAGTTCGTGGTAGTGGTCCGCTCTCAAGAACGGGGGTCAGTAATCGTGAATGCCGGATATCCCTCCTGCCAAAATGCCCAATCGTTAAGACCATGCCACCTGCCGCACTATAGTGATTTGATTCGCATCCGCGAATCGATAGCGTTTTGCAAAAGCCGGGATTTTGCTACCCGGACTTTTGGAAAACGCTATAAATCCGAGAGGGTCGCCGTGCTCAGATCGATCGCTCTGCTTTTCTGAAGTGAGTGGACACACTTTTTGCTGTCTGCCTAAGACGACACCTTGTCGAGGGTAATGCTGCGAACAAGCGTGAGTAGAAGCAGAAACACAAGATAGTGGCGTCTCACAAAACCGCCGAGCAGTTAGCCGCGTGGCCTTCCGACAACCCGACGCTTTCGAATTCGCTACCCGAATCGAGGGGGGAGATATCGATCGGACTCGCTTTCTGTAAGTCTCGAGACTCAGTTCCAAGCAAACTAAATGCACCGATCAAAAGGACAAGGGTGCTTGTCACGGGAACCACAAACAAAGCGCGATTGATTCCTCGCACTCCGCAGTAAAAGCAGGTCGGTGGCCTCGAAGCCGTGGCGAGAATCAAGCCGAGACTCCCAACGGCAGCAAGATCTTCTCCACCAGTAACGGCAAACAGGGTACCAGCCCAAAACATATTCAGCGCGCCCATACCGAAGAAAGAGATGTGACCGAGACGAAACATGCGACGAGGTACAGAGCCATACACTCCGAGCCACTCCTTCCTGTGAAAAAAGAGCCCAATTATTGCGCCTGAGGCAACACCTAGGGACATGCAACCCCATCCAATTGCGAGGTGCGCGAGTGCGAAGGAATTAGTAATTGGCAAGAACATGATTCTTCTCCTGTAAATTCTTTGATTGATGACGGAGCTGTCGAAAGAAATGACGCCTTCGTTTCGAGACGAATTCGTCGGCGTAAAGAGACGCAGTAAGCTGATACAGCCCCTCGGTTAGCTCCTCAATCGTCATCCCTTTCGGAATGAAATTGACATCGAACAACGTGCACCGCTCCCACGCTCCAGGTTCAATGAGTCGCTCTTCTGCAAGGAGTCGATCGTAGAGCGGAGTTCCGGGAAACGGCGTCAGGACGGTAACCTGAACCTCGTAAAGGTTCACCTGATCAACGAACTCGTAAATTGAGTCAAAGATTGTCGCATCGTGGTGATCGAGGCCGAGTATAAAGCAGCCGTTCACGGTGATCCCAGCCTCTTGAATTCTCTGGATAGACTCTCTGTATTTTGCAAACCTCTTCGCTTTGAAGTTGGCCTTCTGTTCTAGGCCGGTGAGGGCTTGCGCAGTAGGACTCTCAAGCCCGATTAAGACTTGGCGGCATCCGGCGCGAGCCATTGCTTCAAGAAGTTCCGTGTCGTCTGCAACCGAGATATCTGTTTCTGTAAACCACTTGATATTCAGGGGTTCGATTGCCTGACACAGCTCTTTGCCCCACTTCTTATCAACGAAGGTGTTATCGTCTGCAAATTCAATAAAGGGATGATTCCGGAGTGCA
>JAYVGZ010000421.1:0-4431 GCA_043771805.1 Pseudomonadota bacterium | reverse complement strand
GAGCTCTTTGTCCTCGCTCAGCACAGATAGATCACGCAGTACGATTGCGATCTCGTACACCGAGCCTGTCTTAATCTTTTGTGAGTACTCGCGAAACCTTCGGTTCCATGTCTGCGTATCAATCTTGAAGTCACGGTCCTTCAGGATCTCGTACACCTGGTCGATTGCTCGCTTATCAATGATCTTGCGCAATCCAACAGACGACGCCTGCGATAGCGGCACCATCACCTTCATGCCGCTGTCGAGGATCTTAATGTTGTAAATATGGTGCTCTTCACCACCTAACATGGTCACTCGAACACCCTCGATCTCGCCTACTCCGTGCCCTGGATACACAATCTTGTCACCAGCCTTAAACGAGATTGGCTCAGCAGAGGATAGCTCTGGCGTGATGGACAGCCCCGGACGAACTGCCACCATCGGCTTTGAGGATGTCTGGTCCCCTCCGAACTTCCCGGCAATAACTTTCTGACTACTGTTATCGCGGTGAGTGTGCGGGTTGGTCGGCTCAGACCGAGTGATCTTGGAAACCGCTACCTTATCCACGGCTTTGGCAACAAGCTTAAGATTTGTCTTCGGAGCTACAACACGAGCGGTAGCCGCACCGCTTTTCTCAGCGCGAGCAGCCGCAAGCCTCTCGGCTACTCCTCCTTCACCAACAGCACTTCGCTGGGCTCCACCCTTTACCACCAATTTACCGCCTTTGACGGACGCAACCTTAGCTACACCTAAAGGAGCCTTAAGAGCCGGTGCCGCACTCTTAGCGGCGGGGATTTTAGCGAGAGCAAGCTTTGTTTTTGATGACTTTGTCTCTATTGTTTCTGTCACTGCTGCCTTGGTTTTTACGGTTTTATTACGATCTGACTTTAAAGCTTCATGATTTTTAAGGCTAGCCGCCTTGTTGGAAACCTTCTCCACGTCTGCCTTCGATGCGCTCTTATTCGAGCTTGTTCGAAGCTGCACTACATTTTGGCTCTTCTTGCCGGCGTGGTTCGATGATTTTGTTCCTGCTTGATGCTTGCCAGAAGATGGCTTTTTTAAGGGTACCGACTTAGGACCGGTTGCTTTTCTTCCCGGAATCTTCGTTTTCAAATTAATCCTCCCAAGGAAACGGCTTATCGAATAGAGCTGTCTGAAATTGGAGATGAGGTAATTGGTCTCGTCCCTGCGGCGATGTCCACAAGCCTCGATGTCCAGAAGCCCCGGAACGTCGCTCGGCTCACACCCCGTCCATTAACTACTTATGCGTCGAATGGCCGAACCTGCTACTCCTATAAAACCCCATTCCTGCCAGTCTAATCCAAACCAATATCGACTCGGGTAAGCAAGTCTAACCGGGTTTCTACTAGCTAAGCTGTTAGGTGGTGAATGGCTAACTACGCCTTCGAAGACTACGAACTGTGAACTGCGAACTGTGAACTGTGAACTACTACTCTCACCACCGACTGTTTTAGGGCAATTTGCCACGCAAAACCTGCACTTCGACTTGGGAGAGTCTACCTCATCTACCCCCTCCCGGTCAAACCGAGTAGATGTCGTGGAGACCTGTCTGCGCTGGGCTCGTATGAAAGGCATCGGCACCACCCGCCGCGGGCGATCATGCAAATGCAGCTAACTACCAGAGGCGGTCGAGGCTTTGCGAAAATTCGCGTGTGTCGATCGGATTACCGCGAAGTTCTGCGGGGGAGCCGACACCTAGTCGCCGCATCTCTCGCAGCAGTCCTTCGTTTAATCGAGCCACAAGCGAAGGACCTTCGTAAACCAGCGCTGTGTATACCTGAACCAATGATGCGCCAGCACTGAGCATCAGTACCACATCCTCCACTGAGGACACGCCACCAACGCCGATCAAAGCCATTCGCTCCCCTACCAATCCATAAATCCGCCTCATAAAATCGAGCGATTTCGCCCGAATTGGAGCCCCTGAAAGCCCGCCCGACTGGTCAATTGGAGTCTTGAGACCGCCTCGCGAAAGCGACGTGTTGGTAGCGATAACTCCCGCCACCCGGCAAGCGTCGCAACAATCGAGAACTTCGTCGAGCTCCGCATTGGTAAGATCGGGAGATAGCTTTACAAAGATCGGAACGCCACCATGATTTTCACTATTCAGTGCCGTGAGTATGCCAGCTAGTCGTTCCTTCTCCTGTAACTGACGTAGCCCCTGTGTATTTGGGGACGAGACATTCACTGCAACGTACTGAGCAAGGGGAGCAAGAATCTTAAACGAATAAACATAGTCTTCAGTTGCACGCTCGAGATCGACCTCTTTTGACTTCCCGATGTTTATTCCAAGCACAGGCACAGCAGGCAAACAGGAAGAGAGCCTCCTGAGCCGGATGGCAACAGCGTCGGCTCCAATCGATGGGAAGCCCATCCGATTGATAAGGGCCCGATCGGAAGATAAACGGAAAATGCGCGGCTTCGGATTACCAGGCTGAGCTTTTCCCGTTACTGTTCCAAGCTCAAGGTGCCCGAAGCCAAGAGCAGAAAACAAACCGAGGAGCTCTGCATTCTTGTCGAAGCCTGCTGCGAGGCCGATCGGATTTTTGAAAGTGATGCCAGCCAGTTTTGTCTCAAGATGTGAGTCCTCTACTCGGTAGATAAGGGACGTAAGAGAGGAGGCTATTCGGTTATTGAGCAATCCCCCAAGTAGTCGCAGGCCATCGTGCGCGACTTCCGGATCGAGCAAAAAGAGGAGTGGGGCGAGAACGTTCTTATAGATCATCCTCTGGATTGCCCCTTGGGTTTACCAGTTTCATACCGCATCGAGACTGCATCCTCGCCGTTACTGGAGTAGTAACCTTTCCTTACTCCAGCTACCTCAAAACCAAGTGACATGTAGAGGCGCTGCGCTCCCTCGTTACTGACGCGAACATCGAGCGTAAACACAGAAACTCCCTCGAATCGGGAAGAACGGATGAATTCCTTTAAGAGATACCTCCCGCCACCTACCCGCCTCCACCGGGGATCCAGACCCAGAGATACGATGTGCGCTTCTTCAAAGGTAATGTGTGCAATCAAGTAACCTACCAGTTCGGTGTCGACAAAGAGTCCCTTTACCGCAGCGAACTGATTAGAAAGCTCCTGTTCAAACAATCGCAATGACCAGTGGCGGGGGTTCCATGTCGAGTCGATCGCAACGAGTTTGGGAAGCCAAAAATGCGAAACCGGTGCCACCTCAAAACGAGGCCAGTCACCGGTTTCACCTGAGCTAACTTTACCGTCCGCAGGATGGGAAGTAGTTTGCCCGATCGGCGTAACTACCCCTGCCCCTACCACCCCTGCCTCTTTTACTGCAAGCACTGTAACTGCAGGCACAGTCACCGCGGGGGTAAGATCGCGCTCACCTTGCACTTACAACGCCGCTTTTGCCTTCTCTGCAACAACAGCAAACGACGCAGGATCGCTGTAAGCGAGCTCAGCTAGCACTTTCCTGTCGAGGGACACACCAGCGACATTCAAACCACGAATGAGCTTGCTGTAACTCAAGCCACAGATCCTAGCGGCCGCATTGATTCGCATAATCCAGAGACCACGGTAATCTCTCTTCTTCGCCCGTCTGTCACGGTACGAGTATTGTAGAGCCTTTTCTACCGCAAGCTTTGCAAGCCTGAAGCAGTTCTTACGACGACCACGGAATCCCTCAGCGAGCTTTAATCGTCTCTTATGACGTCTCTTACTGGCAAAGCCTCGTTTAACTCTCATTACATCACCTCTTTAGAAATTTTTGTTGCGGTAAGTTTACCGCTCATTCGACACAGCATTTACGCGTAGGGGAGAAGCCGACGGACCGACATCACGTCTACTTTACTTACGAGGCCAGACTTAGAAAGTCTACGCTTCACTTTAGCAGATTTCTTCCCGGTATTGTGGCGCTTGCACGCATGCCCACGTTTCACTACCCCATTCTTGTTAGGAAATAATTTTTTGCGGGCCATTCGGTTGGTTTTCATCTTCGGCATGGGATTCCTTTACTACGAGAGCACCTTTAGTACACTTTTTTGCCAGCTCTATCAAGCACCTGCTTCTACAGGAGACCGCTAGTTATGAGCCCCCCAAAGCCCCGCCTGACGAGCGCGCCCCCCGAGCGAAACTGACCATTATCAAACTATTCCAATTAAGAACAGATCGAACTTGTTCGCGCGAGAATGCTACGGCTTAGGAGCAGTCTTGCGCCCAAAATCTCGAAGCTAAGCAGCAATACACCTTCGCTGCCAAAGCTCCAAAAGGCGGGCTTTTATCAAAACTGGTCGTTACTTTCGCTCCAAAGTTTCTGAAATACAGAAATCAATGGTAGGCGCGAACAGAGTCGAACTGTTGACCTCTTGCCTGTCAAGCAAGCGCTCTAACCAACTGAGCTACGCGCCTAAGCGTGCGCGGGAGTATAGAGAAACATCGACCAGGTATCAAGGGGCTGGGGCCACTGGAGCG
>JAYVGZ010000420.1:0-2388 GCA_043771805.1 Pseudomonadota bacterium | reverse complement strand
TTTGATTTTTTGTCACCCAACGCACCCAAGGTTGTAGCGATGTCCAAAAGTCCGTAGCGAAATCTCGGCTTTTGGAAAACGCTATAGATTCGCGGATGCGAATCGAAACAATAACCTATAGTGATTTACGGCAAAAGCCTTGCCAGTTTTACTGGCACGGACTTTTGCAAATCACTATGGGAGGCTCGAATGACCCCCGTCTACGGAGTCAGTCTGCCACCGGCGAACAATAACCGCAAAGGGGCACACGCCGTCCAAGTGAGGCTCCTTACGATGACAGATGCAAACCAATAACGATGATTCGTAGCAGCGACAAGCGCTCCTCAGCGACGTCGGCGTCGAGCCTCAACGCTGGCACCCACCAATCGTGGGCACGCCGACCGAAGAAATGGTGCCTGAGAGCGGGCGCTGCGCCCTCCCCGGATGTCGATACGTCGTAGCACATGTTGATTAGACGAGGTGGCAGTGGCCGTCAGCGTCGAAAAGAATCGGCTGTTGCTTCCGAGCTGGAAGCGCCCCTGAAGAGTGGCACCGTTAAGGGCATCCGTGGGATAGGTAAATGCGCGGGGACATGTGCGGCCATCAAGCATAAATTGCACTCGCACGGCACCACTAGCCGAAGCGTTCACCCCCAGAGTGAAGAGTGCTCCGGATGATACTTGAGACGGTGCGACTAGTGTAAAACTCCCCGGTGTCTTGGTGGGCGCACTTGTGGGTGATGGCTCGGGTGGCGCTGGATTGGGAATATTTGTGCTTGTCGCGGTCGCGGTAGGAGTGCTTGCGGGAGAGGGCTCGGGCGGCGGAGAAGTCGGAACTATCGTTGCGGTCGGGGGTATCTCTGTCGGTATGGCCGTGGGGAGTACCGCCGTTGGTGTAGCTGTAGGAGTAGGTGTAGGCGTGGAAGAGCTAGAACATACCGACAAGATGTACGAGAGCGCAGCTTGCGCATCAAGCATCCCGCCAGTCACCGTCTTACCTGAGAGCGACGAAAGTTGCCTCGTTTGAAAGAGCGCTGTTTTAACCTGCTCCATCGTCGCCGTGGGGCACGCCGCGTACACCAGTGCCGCTACCCCAGCAACGTACGGGGCTGCCATAGATGTACCACTATATGAAGCGTACTGATTCCCAGGAACCGTACTCAGGATCCCAACACCAGGCGCAGCGAGGTCTACAGAAGTCGCGCCAAAATTTGAGAACGTTGCGAGCACGCCCGTGGAGCTGACAGCAGCCACACTCACTACATTTGGGAGATCGTAGTTTGATGGAAAATTTGCAGTAACATCCGTATCGGTTCCCTCATTTCCTGCAGCGGCGATGAAGAGAATTCCCGCAGCACTTGCCGACGATATTGCGTTGAAAAGCGAGGTAGAGGGACTCCCGCCTCCCCAAGAATTACTGGTAATCAGCTTCTTTCCCTGTGGTGCGAGGGTAGTCTGATTGTAGGTTACTAAAAAATTAATTGCGCTGACTGCCCCCGAAGTGCTGCCAGATCCAGAGGCCGCGAGGAATTTCATCCCAAGAAGCCGCACTTGCCAGTTGATCCCTGTTACGCCGACGCCGTTGTTACCAACTCCACCGACGGTTCCGCTACAATGAGTGCCGTGACTGTTGTCATCAAGCGGATCGGAATCGTTATTGACGTAGTCCATTCCGAAGAAACCATTTACTCCAGCATTTGCAGCCAAGTCTGGGTGGTTGTAGTCGAGCCCGGTGTCGATCACTGCAACTACTACATTGCTGCTCCCCGTGGTTACATCCCACGCTTCTGGAGCATTTATATCTACGCCACTACCCCGGTCCAACCCCAGCAAAGAGGAGAAGGATGGATCATTCGGAACAGTTCGCGTGGCCGAGATCTCCCAGTCTGGCTCGCACACAAGCTTCCCCCTAGACGAATTAATAATTCGCCTCAGTTTTGCAAGCTTACACAGGTTCGCCCGTCGCTCGTACAGCACCGGTTCTGCGAGAGGCTTCCGCCCGAGACGATTGCGCCAATCAGAAACGAGGATCGAATGGTGCGCAATTCTCCGCGACGGAAGAGAGGTAACTGTTATTGCGGGATTCGCGGACAAGAGGGTTCCTGCCTCTGCGGCAGCGCTGCGCCTGGTCGTAACGATTACGCCCGGATAAGCCCTTCGAGCCGCAAGAGCTGCTTGTGGCGCGAACAGAAGTA
Source organism: Pseudomonadota bacterium (assembly GCA_043771805.1). Lineage (GTDB taxonomy): Bacteria > Bdellovibrionota_C > UBA2361 > UBA2361 > OMII01 > JAYVGZ01. The sequence continues at coordinate 215 of JAYVGZ010000420.1, read as the reverse complement.
CCAAAGCCAGAGTGACGGGAAGGAAAAACTTTCCTGACGCGTATAACATCAAAGAAGGAGTCGTCGGAGTGGCTACGAAAATGTATGACTGGGAGCTAAATTGGCTTCGACACTACTATCGCTTCCCAACGACGGAAGATCATGCCTAAGTGATTGAGAATTTACCTAGTTTCCCCACCCGATTGTCCTGTTTTGGGCGCTGTTTTCGGCCCTAG
>JAYVGZ010000419.1:0-9320 GCA_043771805.1 Pseudomonadota bacterium | reverse complement strand
TGGATGAACAGCGAACATTTCCGTCACTAATACAGAACTAAGGTAACGTCGACTAACCCGATCTCTGAGTAAATCGAATGCCACTAAAGGAAGTGTGGGCGAACAGGGCGCTTCGAAGGTCCCATGCTCGGGTGTCAAAACGTCACGGTGAAGTCGGCAAGTGTACGTATCTGGTCTGGATTGAGCATCACTTGAGATTTCTCACGATAGACCCCTAGCAACCCTCCAAAAGTGTGCTATGCCAAAAAGCCAAAAGGACAAAGCGAACAATGACCCCCAAACAGAGTACTTCTAAAACAAATGCAAATCCGATCCCTCAACCTTTATCGGAAAAAGTTGTTGAATATACCTCCCGACAACTCTCGCAACTAGATACTCCCCAAGCTCGGATCCTTTCAGACTCAGATCGCTTCCTTTGTAATGTCAGGAAGTTCTTCGAAAATTTTGAATCCGCCAGAGTAAGCAATTTCATCGAATTAGCCTGTCAGCATTGGAGCGACTGCAATACGCGGAGTTTTTGCAACATCTTCACAAGCGCAGAGTTTTTTGAAGGAACGACGTGTGAGAATGCGACTTCCCGTCGAGTGGTGGTGGAAGGAAATAGCACAGGCCTTGTTGATATCGTATATGCGGCACGTAATCAGGAGGTGCAGTGGTATAGGGAGCTACGGGCAGCAGCCGCAGCAAAGCGAAGAGAAAGAGAGAACGAATCTGCCAAAGAGCCGAGCCCCCTTAAAGCGAACGCTGAAATAATCGTCGGCGCTATCGAAGAAAATGCCCCAGCTAGGGATGTAGTTAACGGAGATGTAGAAATTCTTGATGGAAGTTCCACCGCGGCAGTAAAATCTGACCGCAGGGATACCGGCGTTATCAAGGAGGTGACAGAAAATCAGGATGGTACAGCGACCAACCCGTTAACTGCAATCTCTCTTCCACCACCTCCCCCCGGCTCCACCGACGCGGTCGAAAAGAAACCGGAGTCCGACTCTTTCGATCCTACGATGCTAAAGTTTTCTATTTTTACGCTAGAGCTCTCAGAAAAGACTAAAAATGCCCTAGAACTGCATACCCAACTGAGAACGATAGAAGATCTTCTGCGAACAAGTTCTACGGAATTGAGCAAGGTGCCAGGTATTGGTCCGAAAACCTTGGCAGAAATTCGGGATGGGCTAGTAACGTTGCACTATCCACTTGGAATACTTTTCGACGCAGTCGACAAGCTCCCTATAAAAGGTACATCAATAGCTTCGATAATTCGACGAATTGAGAGGCCCCATCCGCGATGTTTCGAGCTTCTCTTTCACTCTTTTGAAGCATTTGAAGCTGCCGGTGTCTCGGCGTCCGATATCCGAATGATATACGAGGTCTTTAAAAAGAGTGGTTTTGATTTTCGAATAAAATAAGTTCGTTGAAGTGGTAATTAGCTGTTTCACCTACCAGCAAGAGAAGTAGTCGATCTCGTGGATAGTCATTATTTGAAAGCCTCCCCTATAGAAGTAAGAGAATCCAAGATTCAGGGCACCGACGTATTCGCCAAAAGAAAAATGTCTAAGGTGAAACAATTTGGCATTGGGATCTCCCGCACGTCATATCCGAGAACAACCTGGAGCAGCTCTCAGAGGAAGAGCGAAAGCTCGATAGCTAGATGGGGAGAGACTAATTCACACAGGAATCAACTGCGATCGATGGGCGTTGTCGCCGGGAGGCTTGCAGATTTCACCCAAGTGGTTCGGTGAAATTCGCGAGCTTCCGGCATAATGCCCCCTGAGCTTAACGGAAACCTCGGCCTGTGGTAGCGACTAAAAATCTACCCCTACAACCCGCAAATCAAGCGCAGCCGCATTCTTTGCCAGCTGTGTATCGTGCGTGAGGAAGACTAATGGGGCCCTATCTCGAACGAACAGGGCAGAAGATAGATGAATGGCATCAAGAGATCCTATTGCAAACGGAAATGGCTCCTCCGCTCGTCTGAGAATCGACTTACCGAGATCGATTAGAAAGAGGCATTCCAAAAAGCGCGAAAGCTCGGACATGCGCGCAACATACTGATCTTCCGAAAAGCTCTCCAAAAGAAAGAGGCGATGCAGAGTTCGGCGAGATTCTACCCGAGTGATCGCACTCGAGTAGAATTGTTTATAGTCACTAAAATCGGTCAGGTACCCAGGTTCTCTCAGAAACCAGCGGAGCAGCACAGAAGTGTCAAGATACGCAATCATCTGCGCTTGCGATCCTCGAGCAGGATATCAAGGGAGGAACGCACGTTAGTTTGTCCCTTCGCGGTACCCAACTTTTTCAAAATCTGACGCAGATCACCTATGCCCTCGGTGATGTGGACATCACCATGACTCTGGTGCGGCACTACATCGGCGACCGGGGTGTCTCTATCGTAAATCGTGACGGACTCGCCTGCTCTCACGCAACGCAGGTAACTTGAAAGTTTCGCTTTGAATGCGGCAATTTTTGCGTGCTTCATATGGTCATATGATAGTCATGTTGTGACTATGTTGTCAATCAAGGACTAAGGTGCGCCAGGTTTACCACTAAGTCGCTATGTAGCTGGCTAGCGGGCTGGTCCGAGAACCGGTCCATCAAGTGCGCCTCTGTGCGAGCCCGAGGAGTGCCGGTGCTCGCACGATACGCCGCCAGCCAGCTAGAGAGCGGAGGAAATCGATCTTCACGATTTCGAACTCTTGCGAGAGAACTCAAACTCCCTGCGCGAGCTTTCAAGGAAATAGCGGAGGTCATAGTGCCCTCGCGAGGAAAATCGAGGACACGGGGTAGGAAGCGGTAACGTCCCATATGACCGTTCTCAACACGATCTATTTCACTGACTTACCATTCAGCAAATAACGAAACTGTGTTCTTCCGTTTCTGTAATAACAACTCCTAGCAAAGTTCTGACACGAAAAAGCCTCATCCTCACTTTTGACTTCTGAAGCCGCGTAGTGCAATGAATCACAGGAAACCTAGTACGAAGGCTCGAAAGAAATGAAAAAATTGTCACTAACCATTCAAATAGCCTCTGCATCCCTGTTCAGTGCATGCGGCGGAGGTGGAGGCGGCGGAGAATCTCCTGACGCGGGTTCTTCTAGCGGCAAAGTTTGGAAAGTAACTGCCACGGTAGCCTCTGACACCTGCGGTGAACGTATCAACACAGTGAACCAAGATTTTATTGTAAATGGTTCTGGCTCAAACCTGATAATCGATACCACCCTTACCAAGACGGTAGGTGTCGAGAGCGCAGATGGCTTCACCTTTAGCTATCAAGAACGGAATGGAGCTTGCGTTCGCACTTACTCGGGCGTTTTTTCAAATGTGACTGATGCAACAGCTACGGTTCAATTGTCCTCTCAATCTAGTTGTAATGCGGCCCAGTGCAGCAGCGCCTGGATAGGCTCGGCGGTAGCGGGTGAACTAGGTAGCCCCAAATTCTCTTCTGACCTTGGTGCGGAACCGGAATCGCCGGTCGAAAAAGTGCGCGGTGAGAACTGTGTACCACCGACGTCCGACCTGCTTTATCGTCCCTCTGCATTTGAGTGTAATGGAGCCGCATGGGTCGGGCTTATTACTCCACGTTTTAGGGCTGCTTACAGTGTAGTTCTTCGAGCTAATGGATTTAGAAATGATCGAGATCCTAACAATCCGGAGTGTGGCTTGGCGAGTTGTAGTCCGTACAAAACTCAGAAAACGATTGAACTTCCTGAGTATCAAGTCCGTTGCCTTGGATCGAACGGCTATGATGCTGTTATGCGGCGGGCAAAGCGGATCTCTATTAAATTTACTGCTGCATTGGAAGAGTCTGACAAGTTGAACCCTCTCAAATTTGAGCAGTACTGCTTGGATAATACGGGACAGCCCCTGAATTAAGTATCGCTGACGCACGCCGAAAGGTGGTGTGCGTCAGCTACCCCCTAGAACGAAGTAACAAATTACTCTCGATTTTGAGAGTAATAGTCTTCCGGTGAAACCAGTTCTCTCCCCGCCGCGCAGATTTTTTTTGCAACGCCGTGGCGATCGAATGAGAATTTTACTCTCTCGCCTACCGCTAAATAACTGTTTGTGTGTACCGATCTCAGGGTGTTCTTGCCTTCAACTACGTACTCACTCGGTGGGGCGGCAAACGGATCCCAGCTGAAGTACGGATTCATCGCAAGCACTTTACCTGCCCCAATTGGTAAGTAATCAACAGCACCGAATAGGGCCATAAAACGACCTCGAAACTTTGCAGTTGGGAACTTTGGTATTTCGGGGCGATAACGCGCACGCGCAGTGAGGAGTGCGCTCCATATACCATTCCCGATAGCCGAGGCCTCTTGCTCTAAAGAGTTGGTAAGAACCGAAACAGCTATTCCAGATTCGGGATCTACCATCGTATAAGTGTTGTGACCGGGAAAGCCACCAGTGTGTCCGAAGAGACGGTGACCGCGAACATGCTCAATCATCACACCGAGCGCATACTCTCGCCGGCCACTGTCACAGGCAACAGACCATGAAGACTTAAGCATCTCGCGTTTTGAGTCGGACGAAAGTAGTCGTTTGTCGGAAGGGAGTAACATGGAGAAAAATCGGCAAAGATCGACGGTAGTGGATACAAATCCCGTCGCCGCTGCCAGCGAACGAGTATCTGGAAAGTCTACGGCCCGTCGTGGGCTCATCGGTTCGTGTCGAGTATAGCCTGCCGCAATGAGGTGTTGAGAATTTGGATCAGCCTCAGTGGTGGTCGACTTTAACTTCAGCGGCCGTATAACTTCGCTGCGCAGAAATTCTTCATAGGGCCGTCGTGCCGCTGAGGTAACAATCATACCGAGTAATCCGAAGCCGTAGTTCGAATATTTCATTTCGGTGTTCCGATCGAGAACTAAGCGCGATTGAACGACATCTCGCTTTAATTCGCGGTCTGAGGGAAACGGGCGCTTCAACGACCAGTAGTCAGCGTCACTTCCATCCCGGTAAAACCCCGATCCGTGGCTCAAAAGTTCACGGATGGTAACCGTTGGAATTCGCTTATCGGTGTGCTTACGGATCCAAGGGAGCCACGTAGCGATTGGATCGTCTAGTCGTAGTGCTCTCCTTTCAACAAGGATCATCACCGCTGCCGCGGTAAAGGTCTTTGAGTGTGAAGCAACGTGGAAGCGAGTATCTGGGTCAACCGAAACGGCGCGCTCGATATCGGCTAGGCCGTATCCCTTACTGAAAACTACCTTCCCATGATGTGTTACAGCTACGCTTATGCCGGGTACATTGCTCCGACTGTGACGGAACTGGAGTAACGAATCGATGTAGGTTAGTGCTGGCGTGAGATAGTCATTTGTAGGCATAGTCCGCTCACTATAATGAGGCAGTTCTTGAGGCCGTAAAGCCACTTCTACGGCACAGCAGCGAGAATTCCGCGCGCAAAAAGTTCACCCAAAAGGGAGATGCTTACGGCACCAGAAAACGGCTGTAGCAGCGTAGCCGGTAGAGAAATACGAGACGCTAGGATCTTCCCAAGTTCTGCCGCGTCTCCTTCAAGCTGCAAGACATCCCCATTAGCAAAAAGCCGAATAGCGCGCGGAGAGTCTTGAATAAAAGCGAGTCGCGCACCTTCTACTCTAGCAATCAATGTGGCGCTCTTTAAGAGCTTTTTAACGGTTGCTGATGGGAGAGGCTTTCGTGGGGGTGGAAACTCAACGTCCGAGTAAGACTCGGTTACAAAGCGACCGAACCAGTCTGAAAAGCTCTCTGGGTTAAAGATCTGTTTCTCAACGAGTCCTCTAACCTTCTCAAGAGTCTTTGATGTGATGGCACCAGGGTGCTGAAGTGGTAGATCTGGATCTGTATAACGTTCGTTTTCATCGACCCGACTGAGCGCTGCTGAAGAAACGCTGTTGACGAGGTCAGCTATAGAAGGGGCTCGGAATCCAACGGACATCGTGACGCAGTCTGTGCCTTGTGCGATTCCGTGGTGTGCGAAGCGAGGTGGAAGGTACAACATGTCACCGGGCTCTAAAACCCACGTTTGTGTTGGTTTAAAGCGCTTCAGTAGTCGTATCGGGAGATTCGCGACGAAGTCGTCTCCTACCATGGCCTTATCTTCAATCTTCCATTCGCGTTGTCCAGCGACTTGAACAAGGAATACATCGTAGTTATCGACGTGAGCACCGACATTGCCTTGATCGACGGCATAACTCATCATGACGTCATCAATGCGCCAAAAAGGAATGAAGGAGAACTGATCGAGGAGATCGTGAACTCCTGGAACGAATCGGTCCACTCCGTTTACAAGAAAAGTCCAATGCGTCTTTGGAAGTTTCTTGAACATTGATGGCTTAAATGGGCCCTTTCGCAGCTCCCAGGGACTTTTTCCCCCGCGCTCGAGAATTAGGCGCGACTCAATTTGTGGATCGCAGCACATCCCGGCGAGTTCGTCCGGCGAGATGACATCCGGAAATGGATTAAAAGCTTTGCGAATGAGGAGCGGCTTTTTCTGCCAGTACTGTTTCAAAAATTGAGCAGCAGAGAGCTTTCCGAGCACAGGATATTTGAGGGTATTTGTTTGCGACATAGCAAAAACTGAAAATGTATAGAGGGTGAGATAGTGCAGGCGCATCCAAGATGCATCCGCCCGTCGATGATGCACGAAGTGAGAGCATCTATCCAGCCGTGTTACTCTATTCCGAGTGCCTGAAGCTCTTGTACCGCGCTAGCTGCTGCTTGAAGGGCGGCCAACTTTTTCGGCTTGGAGCGAGAGCTTGACGCCTCTTTAAGGGACCGAATGACTGCATTAAGGATTGGAGCTCGCAGGGGGTCTGCAAAGCGTCGCAGCTTCGTGAACTGAGACACAAGTTTTGTTCCATTTTTTGCTACGTTCGTGCCGGTTAAGCGCGGAGCAAGCTCGTTTACACCCGAGAGAAACGATACCTTTCGGCCAGAGAGATACTGTACTTCCGGAAATTGGGAGAGAAAACTTCGAGACGACGGGCTTTGGAGGTCTACAAATACAGAGATGCCACCCTTACTTGGGCGACACATGCCAGCCGCGTCAGCATCATTTGTTCCGGCTGAGACGACTCCCGCAGTAACGGTATATCCGGCTACCGACCGGAAGAGGGGTGCCCCTGAGTCTCCGGGACACGTCGCAACATCGGCGCTTCCTGTCGAGGTGATGATCACTGCGCCATTGACGTCCTCGACCTTGAGGTTGCCGACCCGTCCTGTGCCGAGCCCCTGGATCGCGTCCGGCAATTCGTTTGTACCACGACCAAAAACAGTGACAGAGTCGCGGGGCCGGAGAGGAAGGTCTTGGAGGATCGGGGAAGGCGCTACTTCTTCGACTGGTGAAGTCAGGGTCAACATACCGAGATCGTATTGGATGGTCCCGAGGGTTACAGGCCCTAGAGGATCGTATGCAGCACTTCGGAAGACTCCGTCGACGAGAAACTTTTTCGTGCCAACAATTACGCGGTATTCAGAGGCGGACGCATCCATGCAGTGTCCAGCGGTAAGGATCTGCTGGGGACCCACTAAGAGACCGGTACAAAGGAATTTCTTCGTGAGGATGAGTGCTATAGGAGAACTAGAGAGATCGGTATCGGTTCCTCCGAGGAGTGCTTCGGTGCGGGGTCGTTGGGCATCGGCAGGAGACGTAGTGAGGGGGACAGCGAGCAACAGCGGTGCGCAAAGAGAAAACAGAGGAGATAAGCGTGACAGTACTTCTTGCATACAACTAGATCGTTTACAGCGAAGCCATTGCTTCAGGTCATTAGGATGTTCGCCGCACAGCATTGGCAGCCCATATATTTTCACTTGAGGACATCTGCACGTAGCTACGAAATCTTCGTATCTGACCTACCAAGCCAGCTGTGTAAGTACCGATACTCGCCTAGCAACCGCGCTCTTAAGGGAACGGCAGCCTCGGATAGCTCCCGTTGTAATGCGACATACTCCTCTCGTCCAGCTTTATCTTCTATTCGTATGGCAGCAAAGCCAAAACTTGAGAGGTCGTAAGGGCTTGCCCTCATGTCGACCTCCCGGGCCCTGACGGCCAGTAGGAAGGTATCAGCCAACAATTCGGCTGAGCACCACGGGGCGATCTTATTCGCGAATTTATAAAGATCCATGTTGACATGGACACACCCCCGCTGGTCGAAATCGGCGGTAGCTTCGCGGGAGAGATGGTACCGGTTGAGCGGCGCTGCCTCCGGGGTGAAGAAGCGATATGCATCGAAATGTGAGCAACGGATCTCAGCGGCTTCGACCACCTCAGCGATCTCCTCCGGGCTAAGACGAAGAGGGGCCTGCTGGTGTCTTGCCTGCGCCGCCTTATAGAGCATTGCCCATTCATGGAGGCCAAAGCATCCGAAATAGGGGGGACGCTCTGCGATCCGTTCAAAGTATCGAATTGCCCAAACAATAAAATTTAGGCGATGTTCGGGAAACTTCCACGGCGCAATAAAAGCGCCCTCGTCACAAAACACGTACTCCTTCGACCAGTCTAACTCTGATGGCTGTGCCCCCAGGAGCATTACACCAGCGCCGGGGCTCCATCGCAGAAGATAGGCAGCGCGAAAAGGATAGTATTCGAAGAGAAAATCAAAAACCGGGTGCCAGTGAGCCGCAGATGCTCGGGTCTGGCGATCCTCAACCCAAGGCGAAACCTTCGCCCGGTGCGTAGTGCGCCTCGCTCCCCACTCTTCACGGGGAAGTCTCGTAAGTGAAGCAATGCCACCTTCAAAGGAATTCATCGAGCTGCAACCCCTATGCTGCTACTCGCGCCTCGTTCAAGGTAACGATCTCAGGTGAGGACTGCAGCGGAAAGAGGTGTTTGACCACCCCCCGATTCACAATCGAAAAGGCGCTATCGCGTTGGGCCGGCGCAAAGCCTGCCTGCGTGATATGCATCTGTAGCTCCTCAGGGCTCATACTCCACTTTTGTGCCGTCGGAGCACCGGCCTGAGACACCACATTCTCTTCCATCATCGTGCTGCCAATATCATCACACCCAGATTGTAGTCCGATCTCAGCTACGTGTGGACCGCACGTAGGCCAGCTTGATTGGTGATGTCGAACATTGTCGAGGACGATGCGGCTCCACGCGACGTTCTTGAGGTACTCGACAGCACCCGCGCCGTACCGCGCCACATGCCGGCTGCGGCCGAGCGAGGTGTGTTCATTAAATTGATGGGTCCAGGATACGAACAGATTAAAGCCTTTATGCCCGGCTAATATCGATTGATCTTGGAGATCCCGCAGTTGTAAAAGGTGGTGAAGCCGGTGGTCTACGCTCTCACCAAACCCTATCACCATCGTCGAGGTTGTAATGAGGTCGAGTGACTGCCCTG
>JAYVGZ010000418.1:0-5533 GCA_043771805.1 Pseudomonadota bacterium | reverse complement strand
GAGAAATCCCTTCACAGATCTGCTTGGCTGAGAGGCGATATTTATCGTGAGGGTATACCCCTAAAATCTGGCACGCATCTTCCTGGTGCAGCTTCCTCGGGGAGCGAACACCTTTCTCAAAATGCCGGTCGAATCTCGTGACTAGTAGTCCTCCTTGTTCTTTGGCATCCCTTACGATCGTAGTTTTCGCGACCGTGAGCCCGCAGGCCTCTGCCATCCGCATAAAGAAGTGCTCATTCTCAATGAGATTGGGGTACTCCTTCGGCTGCAGCTTAAGAATGTACTCTTTCCTCTTCTCTCTCACTCGCACCGGAAAGCTAATCATGGAGGCAGAGAGCTTAGGCATTACCCCAGGTACCCCAATATCAACAGCATCGCATCTCAGCGCTGGGGCGATGCTCTTGTCGAGGAGCTCGTTGAAATCTGCTGACTTCAGATCTACCGGCACCAGCGGTTCAGGGTGTACCGCCTCTTCGGTTTCGAGGTACACATCTCCAACGCTCTCTCCACCCAATGCGATTAGCATAGTAAAGAGATCGTCTTCGGATGTCTTAAGGGAGCTTCGTAACGCCTTAAGGCGCAAACCTTCCGGGAGTAATCCAGCAAAGAACGGGTGCACATTAACGCCGCCTACTGCATAGGTGCGATTGATGGGGGGGAGCGAGCAAGCTATCCCCATAGTCTTACGTTCAAGACACCGAGTTCGAAATTCGTCGTTGTAGACGAACTCCGCTCCGCGAAGGGTACGGTGCAGCTCGCCTGCGAGCTCGCCACTCTTCATTACCCTGACCCGCTCAACCCGTCGGAGGTCTTCATCGTGGTTCACTTAGGTTAGCTCCTTCGCGACCGAGAGCTTATTGTGTCCACGCGTAAGGACGAACTCCAATCCGAGCACTTTGAGAACGTCTAGGAGCTTGTCAAACCGAACCGTTTCCTTTCCACGTTCAAGTTGGGAGACGAAGTTTAAGCCCGTGCGCGCGAGCTCCCCTAGCTCCTGCTGAGTTAGCCCCCTTACTTTTCGCTCTCTACGCACGATATTTCCAACAGTAGTCTTCATAAATTACCTCGATCGAGTTAATTACCTAGTAAGAATACCTGGCAAGGATAGAAGATCCAGATAATTCATTCGATCGAATTAAAAAGCTTCTCTTAGGCGGTGAAATTGAGAGTATGCGCTATATTTTACCTCGATCGAATGAACGATAGCAGCACACAAAAGAGACAGAGAAGCCTCATTTCTGTGCTTCTGTGTTACTCCCCATTCTCGCCTCTCTCTACAAAGACCCGGTAGAACAGAGCATCATCTCGCGCCGCATAGTGAAGGGGATAGAGAAATGCCAGGTTAGTTTTCGTCCGCGACACCTACAATTTTCATGCACTGGTAGAACTTGATCCTAACGATATCGTCATCCGCGGCGGTGACCTGGGTTCCCCGAGCCTGACTGAAAACCCAGTGTATCCCTGGCACTTCATGGTTGTGAATGAACATATTTTGACCCTAGCCGCCACTGCTCACAGGTTTTCTACTGTGAGCGAACCAGGCAAGTGCCTCGTCGGAAAAGTCCTTTCACTTATGGCGCCCAGATTTGACTCAGGTTTCGTACCGACGACGGAGCAAAGCCGCAGGCGTAGCCAAAGCTATGTCGAGGACTTTGTGACCGAGGAGCGTCGAAAGATGAGCCAAAGATGGGTGCGATATGTCAAAAGATTTGTGTTCCAGTGTACTAGTAGACTGTTTCATAAATAATCGTGCGCGCAGCGCCCAGATTTGGTCCAGGTTTCGTGCCGACGACCGAGTGAAGCCGCAGGCGTGGCCAAAGTCACGTCGAGGACTTCACGACCGAGGAGGTGCGAAAGATGGGCCAAAGTTGGGTGCTGAGTGCGTGATTATTTATGAAACAGTCTACTAGCTACAGCAACCGGCCCGTAAGCAAGAACACCGCTATCCAGAAATACAAGAACAACCCTGCCACATCCACAAGAGTCGCAACGAACGGAGCCGAAGACGTCGCCGGATCCAAGCTAAGCCTCTTGAGCGCAAACGGTAACATCGAGCCAGCAACGCTGCCGAGTGTGACCACACCAATCAAGGAAAACAGCACCGTAAATGAAATTGCAAGCCAGTGGGGCCCATACATCGGGGAGAACTGCGACCAGACCGCGATACGTAAAAAGCCTGCCGCACCAAGTAAACTACCAAGGACAAGCCCTGTAATAAGCTCGCGGCGAAACACTCGCAGCCAATCTGACAACTTAATCTCACCAACCGCTAACGCACGGATGATCAGCGTCGAGGCCTGACTCCCTGAGTTGCCACCACTTGAAATAATAAGGGGCACAAAAAGTGCGAGGACTACGGCCTTCTGGATCTCACTCTCAAAAGACGCCATAGCAGAAGCGGTGAGCATTTCCCCCACGAAGAGCACAACGAGCCATGTAGCCCGCTTCCGAATCAGCGTCGCAATGGGCGTTCGAATGTAAGGGTCTTCAAGCGCCTCGGTGCCGCCGAGCTTCTGAATGTCCTCAGTTACCTCTTCAGTTTCGACATCGAGAATGTCGTCGACGGTGACGATACCGAGAAGAATACTATTCGTGTCAACTACAGGAAGGGTAGTGCGATCGTACCGCCGAAACAGCTGAACAGCAGCTTCCTGATCGCTATGAACTTCAAGACTCTCGCACGCAAAGTTCATCAACGATGAGACTTCGGTATCTGGTGACGACAGTAAGACTTGCTCAATAGTTATCTCATCGACGAGCTTTCCGCGCGTGTCAGTGACGTATAAAGTGTCGAATGAATCACTCTCACAGCCGTGAGCCCGGATATGGTCAAGTACCTCGCGGATATTCCACTCCTGCTGAATGCTGATGTAGTCAGGGGTCATTAGACGTCCAACACTACTCTCACCGTAGCCGAGTAAGGTGAGAGCAACTTCTCGCTCTTCTTTCGAAAGAAGCGTAACTAACTGACGAGCGGCCTCTGCAGGGAACTCCTCGAAGAGCGCTGTTCGGTCGTCAGCTGCCATCTCGTTGAGGAGGGTCGCAATCTGTCGATCTCCGAGTGCGCTTAGAATACCCTTCTGAAGGTCAATGGTAAGCAGCGCGAAGATATCGGCTGCCAACTCTCTTGGTAGAATTCGAAAGATGAGGACTCGATCTTGATCCGTGAGGAGCTCAAAAAGCTCAGCCGTCTCAACAGCAGGCTGCGCCAACATAAGGTCGCGCACCGCGTGAAGGTCTCGTTGATCAATAAGTAGCTTAAGCTGCTCCGGCGTCACGCTCTCTCCACGATCGATTACTAAGGTCTTCCAGGATATCTCCTAGAAGCTCTACCATCATGAAGTGGCCTCCCTCGGGGACGACACGAAATTCACTTCCGGGGATCCGTTCATGTAGGATGCGCCCCATCGCAAAGGGGACGTAGGTATCCGCTGTTCCATGCCAAATCATCGTCGGGACTTTCACTTGCATAAGAAGGTCGCCCCAGTGTGACGCGAGGAGGCCGTAATCGGCCACGACACCCCGCACGCCGCCCTTTAGTGCCCCGGCGGTCGATCGCCCAAGCGTCGCTGCAACAGTATTCTCCGTGATCAGCGCCCTGTCCTGCTTCGGAAGCACTAATCCCATCCACAGTTCCGCTATCGTGGGTACGGCTCGCCACGCTGAAGCTATACCGCCAATAGCCATGCGCCCAGCCGCAGGGTAGCGCTGGACCAGCTGCATCATAAAACGATTTACTGCATTGGTGCCTTGCTGTGCTCCGGGCAAGCTCATCGGTGCCATACCGCTCACCACCGTTAACGTCTTCACGCGATTGGGAAGAGCTACAGCAGTTGCGACAGCGCTTGGAGTCCCCCCCGAGACTCCGAGGACCGCGAACTCACGAACGCCTAACTCATCAAGCACCAAACTTACATCTTCTGGCCACTCATCGAGTTTTCGGTCGGGATACCAGTCAGAGTTGCCCATCCCCGGCCGATCAATTGCCACAACACACATATTGAGATCAATGGCGTGCTTTCGTGCGAGGAGGGCTTCGAGTCGGCACGCAGGAAAGCCGTGGTGATACACCACTACTCTCCCCTCCCCTGGGTCACCAAGGACTAGAGCATGCACAGCCCTACCATCAGGGTGCTTTACGGTTATCTCTCGGCGCGTCACGACTGCCTTTTATCTCAACATTCTGGGACAACTCTCCCACGAATTTATGACATATCCGAGTTAACGGACAGGCGATAGAAGGGATTTCAAATTACCCCTGTAAAGGAGAAAGTACGCGCCCGTTTGATTTACAAAATGGTGAGACCGGAAATCAGGGAACGCCTTGCCCTCTAGAGGAGTTGCCCCGGCAAGGCAACGTCAAACGACTGCCGAATAGTAACCACCTGTTGTGGTGTTTTAGACGTATCACGGTAGGAGACTATAACGGTAAATGTGGTCTTTCCGGGGTCACAAGACTGATAAAGGGTCGCAGCGCTTGGCGCACCCTGGACCGAGATCTTGTCTCCCGATGCCGAAAGATTGAAGGAGATCGCTACGTCCTTGGCGAAATCAACGTTTACCCTCGCCGGGGCTGTCCGCGCCGGCGAAAAAATAACCCGTACACTTGCGCTCGTAGCTTTATTCGCCGTAGCCGCAGCGTCAAAAGACTTTTTTACCTTATCCGCTAGAGCTCTGGAGAAAAACGCCGCAGCAGGACGAGCACTGCAAATTCGAGTCACACCCGCCGTGGGTGCAACCCCCCCTGTCTGAGCCTGAGCTGAGCAGACTGAAAGGAGCGTCGCTGAAAAAACACAAGCCGCGCGAAGGGAAGTCACGAATTTCATAGAAGCCCTCACAGTCGTAGCACAGTCCGATTATCTATGACGGTTATGCTTCCCATTACTACGATGGTGCATAAAAAAGAGAACGTCCAGGAACTCCCATGCGTTAGGTTAAAAGCGAGTTAACAACCGCCTCCCCCTGAGAGCGGAAAGTCGTGTACTTAGTGCTCAGTACTTCCACAAAACGGTGAGACTTTCGGATCTGCTCATTGCCCCTCAGCACTGGCCCCTTCGCCGACATACGCACCATCGGCAACACGCCCACATCCACCGACACAACATCACTCAGCAATAGCTTGGCTTGAGGCGCGGCTTGATTGAAGGAATCGATAAAGATCTGTAACTCCTCCTCGCTCGCAGTCGGCTTATCAGCTGGCCCGTCCACCGGCACATACCAGGTGCCTATCGCCGAATATACCCCCCGCGGCACGATGAAAAAAAGCCGTCGATCGTCGCTCTCAACCCCGATACCATGCCGCGGATCTATTTGCCTTCGAACGGTGATGTTGAAGCCCTTACACCACAACGAAGAGATCTGCGACACCCCAACAGGGCGCTCGATACAGTTCACCCAAGGCCCAAGCGTGCTCACTACCGAGCGAGCCTCAATCCTTTCTCCGTCTACGAGGGTCACTACATACGAATCTCCAACTCGCGCTACCCCACGCACTGGCGCATGCTCCCGCACCGACACCCCACCCTGCTCAGCT
>JAYVGZ010000417.1:0-2324 GCA_043771805.1 Pseudomonadota bacterium | reverse complement strand
GAACGGTTCACTGTGAACTTCTCTATGCGAGTAGGGAGGGGTATCGGCCCAGCCACCCGGCCGCCGGTACGGCGTACAGTTTGAACGATCTCGCCAACCGCCGCGTCAAGCAGCTTGTGGTCATACCCCTTCAGTCGAATTCGAATTAACTGCCCGCCAATCATGGCCAACCCTCACACAATCTCAATAAAAACTCGTGTAGCCGAAACAAAATCCGCAATCTGTGCGGGAAAACCCGATCAAAACTAGCACTATATCTAGGCGTCAAAGAGGACTACCCAGAAATGCTATCCAGTGCGGCCACGCAGTGTAGCCGCACTGGACCCGTAGAGCAAACTACTCAACGATCTCCGTAACAACACCCGATCCTACGGTTCGTCCACCCTCTCGGATAGCGAAACGTAGAGTCTTCTCAAGGCCTACTGGCTGGTAGAGCTCTACATCAACGTTGATGTGGTCGCCCGGCATAGCCATCTCGACGCCGTCCGGGAGCTTGATAGATCCGGTAACGTCAGTTGTTCTGAAAAAGAACTGAGGGCGATAACCCGTGAAGAAGGGCTTGTGACGGCCTCCCTCTTCCTTTTTAAGGATGTATGCCTCAGCCTTAAATTTCTTGTGCGGCTTTACAGTGCCTGGCTGGCAAAGTACCTGGCCACGCTCTACATCATCTCTCTTCAGACCGCGAAGTAGACAACCTACGTTGTCCCCAGCTTGACCATCATCAAGAAGCTTTTTAAACATCTCGACGCCAGTAACCACTGTCTTCTGAGTATCGCGGATGCCCACGATCTCTACTTCCTCACCTACCTTGATTTTTCCGCGCTCAATACGGCCTGTCGCTACAGTTCCGCGACCAGCAATCGAGAATACATCCTCAACTGGCATAAGGAACGATTTGTCAACATCGCGAATTGGTACTGGAATGTACTCGTCAATCGTTGCTAAGAGCTTCTCAATAGAGGCTACACCGAGTTCACTCTTCTCTCCCTGTAGCGCTTTGAGAGCACTACCACGAACGATCGGTGTATCCGCACCTGGGAAGTCGTAGAGGTCAAGAAGCTCTCGAACTTCCATCTCAACGAGATCGAGAAGCTCTTCGTCATCAACTGCATCGCATTTGTTTAGGAATACGACGATCTTTGGAACGCCAACCTGACGCGCTAAGAGGATGTGCTCTCTTGTTTGAGGCATAGGACCGTCCAATGCACTCACCACAAGGATAGCCCCGTCCATCTGAGCCGCTCCTGTAATCATGTTCTTTACATAGTCAGCGTGACCTGGACAGTCAACGTGCGCGTAGTGACGGTTCGCTGTCTCGTACTCTACGTGCGCACTTGCAATGGTAACCGTCTTGCTGTCGTCACGGACCGTGCCGCCCTTTGCAATATCCTTGTACGACTTAGCTGTCGCTTGCCCTTTTGCAGCCTGCACAGAAACCAACGCGGCAGTTGTCGTTGTTTTTCCATGGTCGACATGCCCAATTGTACCCACGTTTACGTGTGGTTTGGTTCTATCAAATTTGTCCTTTGACATGCTTCTCTCCGGTATAGTTAATCAAGACACTAAAAAATTACTTATTCACCACGCTTTCGGCCACGTGTGTTGGAACGGCTGCGTAATGATGGAACTCCATTGTGAAGGTTGCTCGACCCTGTGAGTTCGAGCGAAGATCCGTTGAGTATCCAAACATTTCTGCGAGCGGCACTTCGCATTTCACCGTTTGGGCTCCCGCCCTAGGTTCCATGCCCATGATTCGCGCTCTACGACGGTTCAGATCACCCACGATGTTGCTGATGAAGTCGTCCGGGCACACCACTTCCACAGACATGACCGGCTCGAGTAACTGCAGCTTCGCTTTCTTGCAAGCGTCCTTGACACACATGGACCCCGCAATCTTGAAGGCGATCTCGCTCGAGTCTACCTCATGGAAGCTTCCGTAATAAAGAGTGACCCTTACATCGATGACCGGGAAGCCCGCGAGGATACCCCCATCGAGGGCCTCACTGACACCATCTTCGACAGCAGGGATATACTCCTTAGGGATCATGCCCCCCTTGATCTCATCAACAAACTCAAATCCTTCTCCAGGCTGCCGCGGTTCAACACGCAGAAGGACGTGGCCAAACTGCCCGCGTCCACCAGTCTGCTTGGCGTACTTACACTCTGCTTCGGCCTTGTTCACGATGGTTTCTCGATACGCTACCTGAGGTTTACCAACAGTTGTGTCGACACCGAATTCACGGAAAAGGCCGAAGCAGAGTGTAAGTACGCCAAGCAGACTGGTGGACGCGGGCAGTTTGGCCACGTCCTTCTGCGTGTTGAAC
>JAYVGZ010000416.1:0-7911 GCA_043771805.1 Pseudomonadota bacterium | reverse complement strand
TGGTCAGTCGGCTTCGGGGGCGGGGCAAACCTTCACACTCGCTCGTGGCGCAACACTAACCATAGACTTCAAAGGTGTTCTCCCGAGTGGTAACGGTATCACTAAGCGCCTTCGGTTCCAGGAGGGCTCGTACCTATTTGACCTCGAGGTACTTCTTGAGAAGAAACTCCCCGACGGCGTGACGACATGGGTAGAGTGGTCGCACTTTTTTCCGAAGGTCGAGGATAATCCAAGGTTAAAGCTAACTCATATCACCTACCTCGATGGAACAAATAAGATTCGACAGGTGCCTCTTGCAGAGGTTGCGGAGGGAGTTCGCGATTTCGGTACGAGCATCTGGGCGTCGCTCGGTGATATTTACTTTATGGCGACCCTGATCCCAAGTGTCGGCGGGCGAAATACGATGTTGGGGAGGGAGGGCGATGTTCTCATCAGTCGAGTCGCCGGAACTACTACCGGTGGAGCTTTTAAGCTTTATGTGGGTCCGAAGGACTACAAAACGTTACAATTTGTTGGGGACAGTCTCGAACGCTCAATAGATCTCGGTTGGTTTGCATTCCTGGCGTATCCTCTTCTTTGGTTCCTGCACTATCTTTACGTTGCACTCGGAAACCACGGCCTCGCAATCATAGCTCTGACGCTGATTGTAAAGAGCGCGTTGCTCCCGCTCTCAAAGGCGGGCTTCCATTCGATGAAGAAGATGCAAGACGTTCAGCCCGAGATGAAGGCTCTTAAAGAGCGTATCACCGATCCGACGCAGCTTAACCAAGAAGTACTAGCGTTGTATCAACGTAAGGGCGTAAACCCTATGGGTGGATGTTTGCCATTGGTTGTGCAAATTCCCGTCTTTCTTGGTCTCTATCAAGCGCTCCTCAATTCCATCGAACTACGCCACGCGCCGTTCGCACTTTGGGTGCGAGACCTTTCTGCTCCAGAGCATCTCGATCTGTTTGGGATCGGGATCCCCGTTATGGTGCTCTTGATGGCTGCGAGTATGATCATTCAGCAGTGGACAACACCGACCCCTACTGCCGATCCGATGCAGAAAAAAATGATGATGTTTATGCCGATTGTTTTTGCCGGCATGTTCATTATCTTTCCGATGCCTGCAGGATTGGTGCTGTACTGGCTTGTGAATAATATCATTTCGATAACGCAGCAGGTGTACATGCGTAATTCCGAGAAAGGGGCCTCTGTTTATATGGCTACAGCGATTGCAAGTGCATGCATCTTCGGCACCGGGTATTTGTTGACGCTGATTTAGTCTGCCGTTTAGGGGCGAGAGGGAATGGAGAACGCAACAATAGTAGCTCTTGCGACCTCTCCAACTCCGGCGGGGATCGCGGTCATTCGGGTGAGTGGACCAAAAACGAAGTTAGCCCTCAAGGCAATTTTCAGTGGTAAAAAAGATCCAACGAAGTTTCCGCGTACGCTCGTATTCGGAGACATCCTTGATTTCAAGACGGGTGGCCCGATTGACAAGGGATTGGCTGTGTTCATGCCGGCACCGTGGAGCTTTACCGGCGAAGACGTTGGTGAATTTCAATTCCACGGCAGTCCACTTCTCGTCCAGCAGGTGCTCCGGTCTCTTTATGCTTATGGAATTGCGCCTGCAGCGGCCGGCGAGTTTACTCGGCGGGCATTTCTTAACGGAAAGCTCGATCTTGCTCAAGCGGAAGCTATCGCTGACGTGATTAACGCGAAGAGCGATGAAGCGCTTCGCTTTGCCGGAGAACAGCTCAAGGGGCGCTTGAGCAGCGCGGTATCGGCGATCGGTGAGCCACTGCGAGACCTGTTGGCCGAGCTTGAGGCGTCGATCGACTTTCCGGACGAAGATATCCAGCCGAAAAAATTGGGCGAGATTTCGCGAGGGGTTCGCGAAGCACGCGAGAAAATCTTCAAATTAGTAGAGACCTACTCGTTTGGTCAGGTTGTGCGTGAAGGAATTCGCGTGCTTCTGTGCGGGCAACCGAATGCCGGAAAATCGAGCCTCCTTAATCTTTTGCTCGGTCGACGAAGAGCGATCGTATCCGATATTCCGGGTACAACGCGAGATCTGCTCGAGGAGGAAGCTACGATCGCCGGATACAAGTTCATTTTTTGTGACTCCGCTGGGATTAGAGAAACCAACGACGAAGTTGAAAGGATCGGCGTAGAGTTAGCGATTGAACGTCTTGGATGGGCAGATATCGTGATAATTGTCGTTGATGCAACGGATAAGTCAGATGTCTGGCGTAAGACAGTCGACATTGTGAAGGAGAAGGCGAAAAACATCTGGATGGTTACGAACAAGATAGATGTTAATCCGCAGGCCCTGTCACAGTTCTTCTGCGATTCGTCGATGTGTCAGCAGAATTTTTATATCTCGGCTAAGACGGGGGCTGGGATAGGGGCTCTGCTCGAGGCCTTGGTGGAAGATATCGCTAAGCATGTACCAGATAAGGGCGAGGCTGGTGAGGTAGTTACTAATGAACGCCACAGGGACTGTCTTCAGAGAGCTTACGCGTCGCTCTCTGCTTTTGTGGATCTATTCGAGCAAGGTAATCCACCGCTTGAGATCTTATCGGCAGACTTAAGAGATGCGCTTGGAGCGTTAGATGAGATCGTGGGTAAGACTTTTACCGAAGATATCCTCGGTCGAATTTTTTCGAAGTTCTGCGTAGGTAAATAATCTGGAACTTGTCATGGACTCAACCTACAGCTATCCGAAACTTAGGTGGCCTATTGAGTTGAGGATGGAGCGGCTTGAAGAAGAGGATGTGCTGCTCCTTAGGTGCCCTGTTGGCCTGACACCGCAACCGCTCCTTCTGGTGTCGGCTGTTGCCCCAATAGTAACGCTTTTCGATGGGGCACTCTCGTTTCAGCAGATACTAGACCGCTTTTCTCCCCAAGGGCTCTCAAGCGAAACGCTTCAGCAGTTAATTAAGCTACTCGATGACAATCTATTCATTGCAAACGGAAAGTTTCATGCGGCGTCGAAGGCGATGCGCGAGCAGTATCGTTCTTTACCTGAACGACTCCCAGCGTTAGCCGGGCTATCATATCCGGATACTGCCGATCGGCTGGCCTTGCTCGTTGATGGTTACATGACGGCAGAAACTTCTACTGACGAACTAACCACCGTTGTTGGCGATGTGCCGATGGTGTGTTTGGTTGCTCCCCACATCGATTACCGACGGGGTGGTGCGATATACGGAAAAATTTATCCGCGACTCGCGCAGAGTAGAGCTGATCTCTATATTCTGATCGGTACCGCACATCAGTACAGCACGCATCTGTTCCACCTAAGCACAAAAGATTTCCGTTCTCCTCTCGGAGTGGCTCGTTGTAACGTTCCTTTCGTAACCCAACTCGCCAGTAGATTCGGAGTAGATCGCGCTTTTGCGGATGAGTATCTCCACAAACAGGAGCACTCTTTAGAGCTACAGCTTCCGTTCTTTTCGCGGATTAAGCCGGATGGAGTTATCGCTCCGATTCTAGTGGGCGGTTTTCATGATATTGTTTCTGTGCAACGCAGCCCTTCTGAATGGGAAGAGTACAACACGTTCGCCTCTTCGTTGGCCGAAGGTTTGACCGAATGGAATCGGGCTGGGCATACCTTCTGCTTCGTCGCTGGAGTTGATATGGCGCATATCGGGGCCAGCTTCGGGGACCCCGGTAATCTAACTCCAGAGCGGATGCGAGAAATTGCTATAAGAGACTCGGAGTACCTCGCAGCAATTGAATGTGGAGACAAGGATCGACTGTTTTCGCATATCGCAGAAGACGGAGACGCTCGTAGAATGTGCGGCTTTCCAACAATGTATACGGTGCTCGATGTCCTTGAGCGAATCGGCCAGAAGTTTACAGCTGATGCGGTGTACTATGACCAAGCCGTGGACTATACACGGGATTGTGCCGTAACCTTCGCAGGCGTTTCGATGGGGGCTGCGCTTGGGAAGTAAATTTACATTCTTCGTTATGAGGGACATCAGTTCGTCTGAAGCAAAACAGCTTTATGGGTGGATAGGTTAGTATTCGTATCAACTGTTTTCGAGGTAGAACATGGAAAGCGAGAATAAGGACCCAAACTTCTTTGAAAAATTCGGTTACGAGGTAAAATTCGGTGAGGTTGAGGTTGGCACGACCTATCCCTTATACGGAATGATTACGAAGATCTTGGATGATACCCCAGGCCACGTCGTGGTAGAGATTAACTTCGCTATTACAGCCAATATGACCATCCCAGATATGGATAAGATTGAGCTTCTAAAACAACGGGCGTTTGAGCCCGGCATATTCGTTTCTACTGTTGTTCATAAAGGCCCGAAGATTGAAGTAGATTGCAGCACGGTAGTTTTCGGTAAGAAGCAAACCTTTAACGCCTAGCCAACAGCTGATACTAGATTGGTCCATTTCTCGGGCCGACTTCGAGTGGTCACTCGAAGTCGGCCTTTGCTTTTGACCGAGAAGTGACCCTAGAATTGTTCTCCTAGAGTATCGCAACAGCTACAAAACATGAGTAGGATAGGACAACTTCAGGGGTAAGCCCTGCTAGGGGCGTGTGTTTGATTAAGAGTTTCTGTAGCAGTGAAAGCGGCACATTCTGACATCGTAGAGTTCCTCAAGCATCTCGGGCTTATCCTCGGGCTTATGCTGGTCTTAAGGGTTTGTGTTATCGAGCCGTTTAAGATTCCCTCCGCTTCCATGGTACCAACCCTTCAGATCGGTGATTACATTCTTGTGCTGAAATTTCGGTATGGTCTGCGACTTCCGTTCGTAGCTGACTCCCCCGCGATGTGGAGTGAGCCCGTGCGCGGAGATGTCGTTGTTTTTACGAGACCAGACGACCCTAATACACCTAGCGAGGATGATTCTGAAATAAATATCATCAAGCGAGTCATAGGTCTCGCCGGCGATACCATCAAAGTCGAAGGCCCACAGGTCTACGTAAATGGCGTAGCCCTTGATGAGCCCTACGCTCGTTGGGCCGAAGGCGGAGGGCTTGAAGGGAATTTCGGCCCGGCGCAAATCCCTCCGGGACACATCTTACTTCTTGGGGACAATAGGGATCACTCGAAGGACTCCCGCTTTTGGACGAATCCATTCCTCGACGTGAAGCGAGTAAAGGGTAAGGCAGTTCTCGTCTTCTGGTCCTGGGATAGCCTCTCGAGGATCGCAACGCTGATACGGTAATTCTATGTGGTATCGCTTTCCTTCCCCGATAGTGATGCACGTTTCGGGTAAAGATGCGCCTCGGTATCTGAATGCACGACTCACTAATGACGTTCGTCTCCTTCAACCCGGAGGCGTTCTCTGGGGAGCTGCACTCACCGCTCAGGGGAGGGTTGAGGGTGTGTTCTGCTTGCACGCCTTACCCGACGCAGCGTTCCTCCTCGTGTGTGACGGCGGCGAGGCTCAAAAGGTGCATGCTGCATTTAGGCGCTACATCGTCGCTGATAGAGTCGTGGTTAATGATGTCTCCGCTGATTGGGGACTCGTGCACTTAGTCGATGAAGGATCCTCCAGTCGGCAATCGATCGTGACACTCAGCGAAAGTTCTTTTGCATCATCAGTTAAGCGGGTGGAGATACCAGGAACTGATCTGCTGTACCCGTCGGTAGAAGAGCCAGCGTTGCTGGCACGCCTGTCAGAGTCTTATGGCACCCGGTTATCGCTCGGCGAATATACTCTAGCGCGAGTTCGAGCCGGATTTCCGAGCTTTCCGGAAGAGGTCAATGAGGACGTTGTGCTGACCGAATGCGGAATGCGTGAGATGGTTTCTTTTTCGAAGGGTTGCTACGTAGGACAGGAGGTTATTGAGCGCACAGACGCGATTGGTAAGGTCCCGCGAAAATTAGAGCGAGTATCAATAGAAGCAGTAGCTTCGGTATCGACTGGCACTCCTATACAGAGCGCTGCCGGGGCAGAGATTGGGAAAGTGATCACGGTAGCAGCAGATCCAAGCTCGTCGCAAACTCTCTGTTTTGCTCTTCTTCGTAACGGCCGCTACGCTTCCGGCGACGTCATTGTTATCGGATCCGATCGGGGCTTGATATTGTAATTGGAGGGTAGGCCGTGGAAGTAAAAGAAAGTACCGAGTTAGACAAAGGCTCAGTTATAAATTTTTTGGTCGAAAGCGGAGCACTAAAATTTGGGGAGTTCACCCTAAAGTCAGGCCGAAAGGCACCCTACTTTATCAACACTGGCTGTTTTGACGACGGAGCAAAGATCTCAACGCTTGGGGGATTTTATGCATCGAAACTTTCCTCTCTGGGGCTGACCAATGTTGATGTCGTATTTGGACCTGCTTACAAAGGTGTGCCGCTCTGCGTTGCGACATCAATCGCGCTTTCAAGTAGCTTCGGCATTCCCATGGGATTCTCTTTTAATAGAAAGGAGGCGAAAACAAGAGGTGAGGGGGGCGATTTCGTCGGTAAACCGCTAGCGGCAGGAATGCGAGTTGTAATTGTCGAGGACGTCGTTACGGCCGGTACCACCCTCCATGAGGTAACTCCGCTTTTACGTGATAAGGTCGGCGTGAAGATAGAAGGAGTGGTGATTCTTGTTGATCGCTGCGAGCGAGGATCTAGGGAGTGCTCTGCAGTGCAGGAGGCTGAATCAGACCTTGGAATTAGGGTTCACCCGATTGTCACTATTTCTGATATTGTTGCGCACTTAAGCAAGCCAAATGGGTCTGGTTTTCAAATACCAAGTGAATTGCACGACCGAATAAACGCATATCGTGAAGAGTATGGTGCTCGATGAGCTCGATGAGATTGCTGCTTTCGATATTTTCCATGGTACTCGCTTTTTCTTTTCTTTCCCTCCACGCAGCGGCGCAAGAGCCGTCGGACGCATTACAGAAGAAAGCAACTTCAGTATATCAAGAGATACTGAGCCCTTTCTGCCCGGGTCGCTCGCTCAACGATTGCCCCAGTTCTAAGGCGCATGAGCTGAAGAGTGAAATTCTTCAGAAACTGCAATCAGGTGTTCCTGAAGAAGCAGTTTTAGAGGGGGTCTTTTCTGCTTACGGAGATCAGTATCGTGCGATTCCAAGATACTCCGGATTTGGGCGTTTGGTTTGGATTGCGCCTGCCGCATTCTTGCTTGCCGGACTGATGTGGGCGTTCGCTGTAGCAGGTAGAAAGAAGCGGAGTACAGCCCTTAGTGGAGCGGCAAGGCCCCAATTACTTGAACCTCAACTAGCTAAACAAATTGAAGAAGAGCTCTCCGCTCTTGAATAGTTTCAAGCGAATCAGTTGGGGCGAAGGCAATAAATATTCCAACAAATCGGAAGCGTACTGATTGAAACTGTAGACCTGAGGAAGGTACCTCTTTGATCATACCTCTTTGATCATACTGGGACGGGAGGAAGTTGAGTGGTTAGCCCTGTGAGCGCCCTACAATCAGAGGTTCTTACTGCGGACAGGACGTTTCTGAAAGTCCATAAATGTGTGCCTGCCTGGATCTCTAATGTCCGAACAGTAGCAAAAGGATTAGTGCTGTTCCTGCTGTTTGTCGGTCTTTTGAAGGCGACAGTTGTTGAGGCCTTCTTTGTTCCCTCCGCTTCGATGGGGCCTACCGTTTTGCCGAAAGATTACATTCTTGTTCCTAAATTCTCATACGGGCTTAGACTCCCCTTTATTTCAAAAACAGTCGTTTCTTGGGCACTGCCCTCAGTTGGAGACGTGATTGTATTCAATCGATCCGACGACCTACATACACCACAAGACGAAGGTCGCGAAAACTTAGTAAAACGTGTAATCGCGCTCCCCGGTGATCTGGTGGAGGTATCAGGTACGCACGTTATCGTAAATGGAACGAAACTCGGCGAGCCGTACGCTCGGTGGGCTAATGGCGGCAGGGCTGTCGGTGGAAGCCACTGGGGGCCTAAAGTTGTGCCACAAGGGGAAGTTTTTGTGCTTGGCG
>JAYVGZ010000415.1:0-3880 GCA_043771805.1 Pseudomonadota bacterium | reverse complement strand
AGTCATTGAGTTGTACTGCGATCCTGATGGCCGTTTTCCAAATCACCATCCAGATCCTACAGAGCTAAAAAACATCGCCGATCTGATCGCTGCAGTCCGAGAGCATAAAGCAGACCTCGGTATCGGGTGGGACGGCGACGCCGATCGCATCGGTGTTGTGGATGAGCGCGGCGAAGTCATCTTCGGAGATATGCTCCTTCTGTTGTACGGTCGAGAGATCCTGAAACAGGTGCCAGGCGCTACAATCATCGGTGATGTGAAGTGCTCAAATCAGCTCTTCGAAGACCTCCGATCCCGCGGTGCCAACGCTGTTATGTGGAAAACCGGGCATTCGCTGATTAAAAGTAAGCTTAAAGAGACACACGGCGAGCTTGCTGGCGAAATGAGCGGACACATCTTTTTTAAACACCGCTTCTTTGGCTTTGATGATGCCTTGTACGCGTCGTGCCGAATCGTTGAGATAGTAAGTAATCAACCGAAGCCCCTATCAGAACTTCTCGGGGATCTCCCGCCGATGGTATCAACCCCTGAAATCCGAGTTGATTGCTCGGAGGCCGTAAAGTTTAAGATTGCGCACCAAGCCCAGTCTGCCTTTAAAGAGTTTGCAGTTGATACGACTGACGGTGTTCGGATCACCTTCGATAAAGGGTGGGGACTTGTGCGGGCATCAAATACTCAGCCTGTACTAGTAATGAGATTTGAGGCAGAAAATGCGCCTCTCCTTGAGCAGTACAGAAAGATCGTTGTTGACCGGATCGAGGATATCAAAGTACGCCTTAGTTAAATTAACCCGTGTCGAACAACAATCGAGTTAACGTTTCCGCCTTTAACCCGCGAGCATTCTTCGCCTCGCTGGCGGGCGTATCGCAGGAGTTACTTTCACCTGCAGCCGAAAGTCGCGTTGTAGAGCTACAAAAGCAGCTACAGGAATGCACGCTCGAGCTTCCGAAAACTGGCATTATACCAATCGACGAATCGCCCATTGGCGACGAGAGGGTTGCCTGGATATCTGGACTCTACGCGATGTCCCTGGAGCAAGAGCTCTTCACCTCACAAGTTGCGCGAGGTGAGATCCCAACCCGATCTGTGCGACGCCTGCACTCTGGCTTGCCATCAACCAAATTCATTGCCCCCTACCAAGCTCCTGGTATTTCCTCTACTCCTATTCCATTTTGGTCAATTCTACAGATGGAGGACGATATTTTTAATGTTGCACTCCATTCCACAAGACGGATGTGCACTCATTGCAGTTCGATTTTTCCGATTACATGTGACGTTTCCACTCTACAGTCAGCGATCCTGCAAGACTGGTCTGATCAATTCGCACGAATCTATTTCGGTGGGCCCCAAGAAGTGCGAGAGTGGGCGGCTTCACAAGGGTTGCAGACACAGAGAACATCTCCCCTTTTTGATCGAATCGGGGATGCGATACCTGTAGATGCGACTTCAGTCACCCCCGACGCGCTACTTCGGTTGCGAGAGATTCTTGCTGGGGGATTGCGCTTGCCCGGAAGCACCGTGTGGGTTTCAGATTCAATCCGCACCACCGCCTACTCAGCGAATGGCTTCTGTGTGGTGTGTGGAATCGACGGAGAGCCCCTCACTAGAGTGACTCTGAGGAGTCGACTTAACACCGAACTAAACGAAAATACTTTGAACAGCGACAGCTGCCTCAGTAGACTTATCGGGGATAAGACCCTTACTTTTCTTCTCAACACTCCATTCAGTACCCTGCGTAGCGCTTCACCTTTACCAATTTCCTCTCTGGCAGATGCACTTACGCAAGTTCAGTTGGGAGAGCTCTCACTCTTTTCAACATCGGATGAAGTGGGAGAGAGCGGCTGCGCCCTCGCCTACATCGCATCAGAGCTAAGCAGAGATGCTTCCCCTGCCGTAACTATCTTGGATGCACCGTTTTGCGGAATGTCCTATGCGGATGCACACTCCCTCGCGTTGTTCTTGAACTCACAAAGCACTTCACGACTCCTGGTCGTATTTGGGGCAGGCCCTACGTGCGAGACCGATGAAAAGCTAGCTGCGAAGGTGAAAGCGTCGACAATACTGGAGTCACCGTGGCTTACTCTGAAAGTTGGTGCATCCCCTTCATCAACGGAGATAGTGGTCTCAATCGGCGAGACTCCGATAACCATCTTTTCTGCTGCTCGGAATCGGTCGACCCCTTTTCTTCGATCCCTTCGAGCTCTCCCACCCGATTTGGGGACCCCACAAGTAGAAGTCATCGATCCGCACCGTCGCTCGACCACCTCACTCGTCGTCGATGACCTCGGCTGGTACGAAGGCTTCTGCAAAATTTTCGCGGCCTCTCACGCAGCGCGCGTAAACGGATTCACCCCTCAAGCTTTTAAGCGAACAACCACTCGATCGGATGCACTCGTATGCCGAGGTTGTAAGGGATTTGGAGTTTTCCTTGAGAGAATAGATCACTCAATTATTAACTCAGGTCCCTGCCCGACCTGCCAGGGCCACCGCTTCGCCGATAAAGTCGCTCAAATCCAGTTTCGGGGTAGAACAGTATGGGAGGTGCTCTCAGGATCCGTCGAAGCAAACCGAGCTCTTATTCGAACCATTCCGCGCGCAACGCCGCTCCTTAACTTGATAGAGATCGTGGGCTTGACGTACCTACCTCTCGGATTACCGAGTGAGCTCTTAACGGAAAGTGAGCGGATCCTTCTTCAGTGTGCGGTCGCAGCGATACCTCCATCGAATGGATCTCGAAGACTGGTTTTTTGCAGACATCCGTTGTCAACTCTCTCATCTCGGGAGTGGTGGGCGTTACTTCGCCTAGTGGATAGCACCGATTCGAAGAAGGTGAGGTGGTGCTTTGAGTCTGATGATCCAGGACTTATACCCCGCAAGCGCTTACCGACGATCCCTCAACCACCGCCCCACAAGGTATAATGGTACGACCTCAATCACGCCATCTCGGGAGGGTGTGGCAAAACTCGAGAGATTCTCTAACGAGGTGCGAAGACCTCGGCTACACCTCTTTTCATTCATAAAGACGAACATGCTCTGCATTCTCCCTTTGTGTCCAGCCTTCACTTCAACTGGGACTATCTGCATACCCTGCTGTACCACGTAGTCTACCCCGGCGTTACTCTTGCCGAATCACTTACTCAGATGGTGGGATTTCGAAACGCGCTTTCTTATGGGTATGAGAAGTTCAACTACCCTGTGATGCTAGAGGTGCTGCGCGTTAAAGTCGAGGGCCTTCGGAATTTTGCTGGGCTCGCAAAGGGTTTGTTCGGCACCTAATGGCAGTGGCCTCATGTTCGCCGCCGGAAGCAATTCGAGAAGTCTCCCCGCACAATTCTCGAATCTCGCACCTTACCCCAATTCCGCCCGAATCTTCTTCGCCATTGAACCCTCAAAGCTCCCCTGCGAAATCCCAAGATGCTGAACCACATTCCGATCTTTCATCAAAGCGCGAGATGATTTCGGCAAGCTATCTACAAGCCGACTAAACTTGCCGCCTAGTGCCTCCGCCATCCCGGCGATCGCGCGAAAATACCCAGTTTGACCTGGGATTTTTTTACATCCCTGCAAGAGCTGCGAAAGCACCTCCGCTCGCTCGTCATCGGAGAGCACAGATGACTTCGCTACAATAGCACCCCAATCATCTAAGTACGGACCAAGGGGTATAAGCAGCTCTGCACTTCTGCGCAGCGCTTTTACCTCTCGTAACGGGTAGTGACGGTGCCCCTCGCTCGCCATCAGCACTTTGTATACCCTCAGGCACGTTCCGTACGTTCCGTCGAAGGCATCTTTATGTTCATGGTTAAAGTCTCTAAATCGAGCACGGTACGGCTCGTACTTATCACTCTCTGGCCAATACCCGATCCCCTGATCCAGGTCACCG
>JAYVGZ010000414.1:0-2198 GCA_043771805.1 Pseudomonadota bacterium | reverse complement strand
TGGAAACTCTGCACGTTTAATCCTATGTGATATGGCTCGCTCCCTACGAGCATCGAGCTCTCGTGCTAGAAGGGAAGAGACCCAATCAAGTGCTACAGTTTTTCGCTGCTCGGCTAAAAGCGCCTCGACCTCTGCGGCTGCCGTATGCATCCGCAAGTCTCGCAGCTGGTGTTTAATGGTTTCAATGTTCATACGAACCTCCTTTTGGTTCTAGGTTTAAAAGTATTTGTGAGTACTCGGACAAAGGGCGTTGAAATTTTCCAGGAGGGAGGGTCGGAGTCGCTGGTGTAGAGGCATCATCGACAGATCTCTCCCTGGCATCACGGATGAATCGCAGGATGGCATGATATGAAAGAGCATCTGCTTCAAATGCGAGGTCACATGCTGCGTCAATCTCTTGGGGAGTGAACTTTTTATTTAAAGACAAGATTCCCCATATTCGACGCAGGTCGATGAAGCCGTTGCCGTTCGTGAGGATCGCACCAACTACAAGCTCAACGCTTGGTCCGATATCGCGAGCGATCTTGTGTAAGCCATCTGGATTATCGCAGGCACGTTGCCACGGTTTTAAATGATGTGGCTTGGTGGACTTTGAGCGGGCTCGGTCCCAAATTCGGTCGTGCACCTCCAGTAACTTGCCGTTTCTATAGATAGAGACGACCTTTGAGTTCCCGATAACCACCACCTCTTGCCGGATATGCTCATCATCAACCGAGTAGTACTTCCCTTGAAAGCGCACATGGCCATCTACGCGAATCGTTCCCTCGTGGTAGAGTTCAATCTCATAGGGCAGGATAGGAAGAGGTTTAAGGTACACCTTCTCTTCATTACAAAACCTATCGATCGGACGCTCGTTGGTTGTGCCGTGTCGGCGTTGATTTGCGATTACCACTTTAGCGTCTAGATATTCCTGTATGGCGGAAATATCGTTTCGATTCCCGCTATACGCTTCGAAGAGACGCCTCACGTACGGCATTGGGCGCTCAACCTTTCCTTTCTTCTCCGGGTCAGCTGGAGGCAGGCATTCGATAACCGTCCCGTAGTGGTTCGCAAACCGTTCGTAGATTGGATTGAGGAGCGGCTCGTACTCACTCGCCATGAGGGCGAAGACCTTCGGATTATCAGATGTCGTTCTTAGCGGAACACCACCGAGGTCATTCAAAATAGCGGCGAGGTTGGCGAGCGTATTTTCCGTATCACAGGTCGTCATCAGCCGCACTACCATGTAGCGGGAGTAACCTAGTACGGCGACGAATGCCCAGAGCTTCTGCTTCTTCCCTTCATGCTCGATATTCCAGAGAAATCCCCAGTCTATCAACAACGCTTCGCCAGGTAAGTGTACGATCTCAGGCACGACACGAGAGGTAGTATCGTTCAGTCGTAACAATCCATGGTGCTCTAGAAAGCGATAGAAGCTAGAGCGAGGCACCTTAGTCGGTAGCTCCTCATACACCGTGACAGCATGCCAGCCAGCTGCAAGCCGCTCCTTGATCCACTCAATGTGTCCCTCAAGCTCTTTCCATATCGGTGATCCTCGAATGCTTCGTCCGTCAGGGACTTCTGAAAAGATCGCCTCAGGGTATGCTGGCATCTCCTGTGTGCCATCCAGGTAGCCAGCTGTAGTCGCTTGGTCTCGCACTCTGCGTATGCTGTTTCTACCAACGCCCAGCTCGCGGCCAATCTTCTTAATGCTATCGCCTAATCGCAGTCTCTCGACGATCTTGCGTTCCATGTTTCGCTTCCTCGTTACGTGCTTCACTTGCTCCTCCTGCAGTCGTGCTAATGGGAGAGTGAGAGCCATTTTCGAGGGGTCTAGGTTCGTGGGATCGCTTGCCCTCTAGGGGGGTCCAGGTTGGTGGGATCGGGAGGCACTTCCGTGCTCTTCAAAACCATGTTCCTGAGACCCTAGAGGGGGGTCTATGTTCGTGGGATGTGACCCCTATTTAGGGGGTCTAGGTTGGTGGGACGTAACAGGTGAGACCTTTCGGCGGAGAGATGAAGCAAGGCGAGTGGTCTTTGATTGGCTCGAGTGCTTTTATAATGTGAAGAGGAGACATTCCACCTTGGGCTATGTGTCGCCGACTGAATTCGAGAACATGAGTCTCGATAAGAAGGCCGCGTAGTGACAAGGCTTCCACAGGGAGAGCGCGAGCTAGCGGGGTTTTTGAATTACCCCGC
Source organism: Pseudomonadota bacterium (assembly GCA_043771805.1). GTDB lineage: Bacteria > Bdellovibrionota_C > UBA2361 > UBA2361 > OMII01 > JAYVGZ01. The sequence continues at coordinate 20 of JAYVGZ010000414.1, read as the reverse complement.
TCGCGCGAACTCAGGGGGAA
>JAYVGZ010000413.1:0-6008 GCA_043771805.1 Pseudomonadota bacterium | reverse complement strand
CGTGTCGATGTTGGAGCGTTGACCTAGGTGTTGGTAGTCAGCTCAACCCGGATAATCGTCAATTTCTTCTAACCTTTACTTTTATGGGGTTAGGGGATATCAACCAAAGTGTTGGCCTTTCGCCGCAGCAGAGTCAGCAGCAGCAGCAGCAGCAGCCATAGCAGTAGTTTAATTTGAGTTCGCGATCGTGTGAGCGCTTACCTCGTTTACTGAGAGACCTTTGAGTCCTTTGGAATAGTTCGCCGAAGCCTTCATTTGGGCTGGTTAAAATAGCTGATTGAAAAACATCAAGGAGTTACGTTGTGAAAGTCCTAGTCACCGGCGCCGCCGGCTTTATCGGAAGCAATCTCGTTCACTATCTTTCTCAAGCCCGTCCTGAGTGGAAGATTACGGCTCTCGACCTCCTGACGTACGCAGGAAATGTCAAAAACATCTCTTCCCTGATTGACTCTCGAAAGGTGTCTTTTTCTCGCACTGATATTGCCGATGTACCGGCCGTTAACGCCCTGTTTGAGAAGGAGCAGTTCGATCTAGTATTTCACCTTGCTGCGGAGAGTCACGTCGATCGCTCCATAATGTCAGCGATGGAATTCGTGCAAACTAATGTGGTTGGCACACAGGCACTCCTTGACGCTGCTTTCAACAACAAGGTCGGTCGGTTTGTGCACATCTCCACCGACGAAGTATACGGCTCACTCGGTCCAACAGGACGATTCCTCGAAACTACTCCGCTCGATCCCACCAGCCCCTATGCGTCGTCGAAAGCGGCCTCGGATCTAATGGTGCTCGCTTTCTGCAAGACTCATAAATTTAATGCGTCTGTCACCCGTTGTACGAATAACTACGGGCCGTTCCAGTTTCCTGAAAAACTGATCCCACTTTTCGTCACGAACGCACTTGAGGACAAGAAACTCCCCCTTTACGGAGACGGCATGAACGTGCGGAGCTGGATCTATGTCGCCGACCACTGCGACGCCCTCTTGCGGGTAGCTGAGAAAGGAAAGCTTGGGGAGGTATACAACATCGGGGGAAGCGAAGAGTCGGAGCTTCCGAACCGCGACGTTACGCACCTTATTCTCAAGCTCCTTGCAAAACCAACGGATCTGATCCAGCAGGTCGCAGACCGTCCAGCCCATGATCGTCGCTACGCCGTTGATTATTCCAAGATCAAGGCTGAGCTTGGATGGGTCCCAGCTACAACCTTTGCAGTTGGTATTGAGCAAACGATCTCCTGGTATAAAACCAACAGATCATGGTGGGAAGAGGTAAAGAGCGGTGAGTACACCTCGTACTACGACCGCAACTACGGCAATCGCGGTGCAGTTACTCTGGCTGCTGGGAACGGAAAGTAAAAAGAGGAGTTTAACAGAGTGAAGATCCTTCTATTCGGCGGCAGTGGCCAGCTCGGCTTTGAATTAAAGAAGCGCGCCAAAGATTTAGAGTTCGAGGTGATCTCGCCGGTGACCGCAGAAGTAAACATTTCTGAGGCCGAGCAGGTTTCCTTTTTGACGAACTTGGTAAAGCCTGATGTTGTTATTAACTGCGCTGCGTACACGGCTGTTGATAAAGCCGAAGAGGAACCAGAGAAGGCGTACGCAATTAACCGCGACGGCGCCCGCAATGTTGCCGAAGCTTGCGAAGGGCTTGGAATAAGACTGCTCCATATTTCGACCGACTACGTTTTTGATGGTTCGCTTGGCAGAGCGCTTCGCGAAGATGACGTTACCAATCCTGTAAGTGTTTACGGGAAGTCGAAGCTTGCAGGGGAGGAGGCCATAGCCTCAATCCTTGGAGGTAAGGGGCTTATTGTTCGGACCTCCTCACTCCACGGTCAGAAAGGGGTAAACTTCGTCCACTCCATGCTCAAACTCTTTCAGGAGCGTGACGTTGTTCGGGTCGTTGATGACCAGATGATGTCTCCCACGTGGGCCGGGTGGCTTGCAGAGTCGTTGTTGGATTTTGCGCGACTGGATTGTGGTGGGGTGGTTCATGCATCGTGTTCAGGTGGAATCTCTTGGTTTGAGTTTGCACAGGAGATTTTGTTGCAGGCGAGTAAGCACTTTGAAGGTCGCGCTTTAGCGAAGGTTGAGCCCATGTCTGCGGCTGAGCTCAATAGGCCAGCTCGTCGCCCAACCTACTCAGTCTTCGATACGAGTCGTCTCTCAGATCTTCTTGGGCGCGACCCCTTGCCGTGGAAGGCCGGGCTCGCGGCTCACCTCCACGATATCGGGATAGCGTAGTCGGTAGGTCCTCGACAAAAGGCCAGTCGTCATAATAATCGATGTCATCGAGCGAGTTGAGATTTAATGAAAGTACCATCCGAAGAAAAGCAAGAGAAGGCAGCGCTCGTAGTTGTAATGGCTGGCGGCCAAGGGAGCCGCTTCTGGCCGGTGAGTCGCGTTGCCAGACCGAAGCAGTTCCTCTCGATAAGTGAAAATGGCGAAAGTCTTATTCAGGCGACCGTGCGCCGTGTAAAGCCCCTCGTAGCGGACGATAGAGTGTGGGTGCTCTCTAACACCGGGCTCGTGTCCCTCATCGCAGAACACGTACCATCCGCTCACGTAGTCTGTGAACCGGTAGCGCGTAATACGGCAGCATGTGTTGGGTTGGCAGCTGTACACGCCCTAGTTCGATTCAAAGGAGAGGACCCGGTACTTGTTGTACTGCCGGCGGATCACGCGATTCGAGATGATACCAAGCTCCGAAGTGCGCTTAGAGAAGGAATTCAGATAGCAGAGCAGCGGGACGTGTTGGTGACGATTGGAATTCCGCCGGCCTACCCGCACACTGGCTACGGATACATCCAGAGAGGAAGCGCTATTTCCGGAAGAGTAAGTAAAGTAGAGCGGTTCTATGAGAAACCGAGTCTTGATCGTGCTCGGCAGTACCTAGAGGACGGACGGTACTCTTGGAACTCGGGCATGTTTATCTGGCGCGCCTCGGTGGTTCTTGATGCCTTCCAAGAGTTTCTGCCTGAGATGCATGCAGGCCTTATGGCGATCAAAGCGCTGCTCGAAACGTACCGCGACATGGTTATTCCGCCTGCCGAGATGCAGATTGGAATCGACCGAATATTCTCGGGTTTCGAATCGGTCTCGATCGACTTCGGTGTTCTTGAACACGCGCGCAATTGCGTGGTGGTGGCTGCCGAAGAATTCGGCTGGAATGACGTGGGTTCGTGGGATCAGTGGGCTGAAAACTTCGCTCACGATAAGGATGGGAACCTTATCAAGGGAGACGCGGTCATCATTGACAGCACTAGGTGCGTCGTGCAGTCTGACAACCGCTTGGTGGCAGTGGTGGGGCTTAAAGACCTTGTTATCATTGATACCGGTGACGCAGTGCTGGTCGTGGCTCGCGACAGTGTGCAAGACGTGCGGAAGGTTGTAGAAGAGCTACGACAACGCGGACGGACAGATGTATTGTAGGTGGAGATTATGCCGAAAAAAGTTGCCCTTATCACTGGAATTACTGGCCAAGACGGCTCCTACCTCGCTGAGTTTCTGTTGGAGCAAGGGTACAAGGTCTACGGCATGGTCCGACGGGCCTCAGTGGATAAGTTCGAGCGAATAGCCCACATCATGGATAAGGTCGAACTCCTCCAGGGTGACCTCCTTGATCAGTACTCTCTCATTACAGTGCTGAAGGACTCTCAGCCAGCAGAGGTGTATAATCTTGCGGCTCAAAGCTTTGTTCCGACGAGCTGGGCTCAGCCGGTGCTTACGTCAGAGTTTACGGCTATTGGTGTTACACGAATGCTCGAGTCGATCCGCCTTGTTGATCCAACCATTAGGTTCTATCAGGCATCGAGCTCCGAAATGTACGGAAAAGTGAGAGAAACTCCTCAGAGTGAAGAGACTCCCTTCTATCCCCGTTCCCCGTACGGTGTAGCTAAGGTGTACGGACACTACATCACGGTCAATTACCGAGAGAGTTATAACCTCTACGCAACTTCGGGGATCCTTTTCAATCACGAGTCACCCCGGCGCGGACTTGAGTTTGTAACCCGCAAAGTAACCGATGGAGTAGCGAAGATTAAACTCGGGCGTGCGCAGGAGCTACGGCTTGGTAATCTTGACGCTCGCAGAGACTGGGGTTTTGCCGGAGACTACGTGCGCGCTATGTGGTTAATGCTGCAGCAAGAAACTCCAGATGACTACGTTATCGCAACTGGTGAGACAAGGACTGTTCGAGAGCTCGTCCAGACTGCTTTTGGGTGCGTAGACCTTGATTGGCAGCAGTACGTTAAAGTTGATAAAGCCTTTCTTCGGCCAGCAGAGGTTGATCTTCTGGTGGGAGACTGCTCAAAGGCGAAGACCAAGCTCGGTTGGCAGCCGTCTGTGTCGTTTGAAAAACTTATTCAGATGATGGTGCAAGCGGATCTTGAGAGGCTCTCAGCGCAGTAGAGCAGATCCACCTTCCGGGCGGCTCCACCTACCGGGCGGATCGATGGTCGACATTTGAGCGATAAAGGATTCGATTTTTTTGCGCGGGTTCTATGGGTCGAGCACTGGTCATAGGGGCAGCTGGCTTCGTTGGAAACTATCTCGTTCCGCACCTGCAAGACGCAGGTGATGACGTAGTCGCAGCTACGTTTGGTGGGAAACTGCAAGGATTTAACGGCTCGGTTATTCCCCTCGATATCAGGAGTAGTGCTGATTGCTCAGCCGCCCTGCAGCGCACGAAACCAGATGCTGTTTACCACCTAGCTGGAATCTCATTTGTTCCGCAGGCTGAGGCAGACTTCGAGCAGGCCCTGCTCGTGAATGTCAACGGAACCGCTAACGTCGCGAGGCAGTGTCATCTGCTCGGAACACCCTTGACCCTACTTTTTGTCAGCTCTGCGGAAGTGTACGGTCACGTAGCTCCTTCAGAGCTCCCTATTCGCGAGAAGAATCCTCTTAGGCCAGCCAACAATTATAGCCTCTCCAAACGGATGGCAGAACTAGTTATAGAGCGGTACGGGAGCTCTTCAATGGTGCGCACGGTCATCGCACGACCGTTCAATCACATTGGTCCCGGCCAAGATGCCAGGTTTGTGGTCTCTAACTTCGCCTCTCAGCTTGCCAAAATTGCACGCAAGCTATCTCCGCCGATTCTCCAGGTTGGAAATCTTGAGGCACGCCGTGACTTTTCGGACGTTCGCGATATCGTCCGAGCCTACCGAATATTAGCGCATGGGGGCTCTGGAATTTACAACCTCGGATCAGGTACTCCCCGATCCATCCGCGATGTATTGGATACTCTCATTCGAGTTTCAGGGGTGTCAGTGGAAGTCAGCCAGGATCCGACGAGGATGCGTGGCCCTGAAGTGCCCGAGCTTTACTGCTCCTATGAAAGGGCGCGGGAAGAGTTAGGGTGGAAGCCTGAGTATTCTTTTGAGCGATCGCTTGAAGATGTTTATCGGTATTGGTTTGATCGGGTGGGCTGACTGAACCAACGGGACCCTAACCCTATCGTTGCGGCCGATGCGAATGACCTACTCTCTTTTTCGTTCTCTTCGATTTTCAGTTATCGCAACGGACTACCCTCAAGAATTCAAGTCTCCTAGGACACAACTTCTGCTTCAAATACAGTGAGGAGGGATTGTCAAAGGTGAGTAAGTAAAAGCTCTTCAAAAAATTCCTATCGGCCCGTTAGCGGCCAACCAACTAACATTATTACTAAATAATTCATTTTGGTTTCCGGCTTGGGCATCAACTGACCTTGGTTTCCTGGTCACAAAACAGTGAGAGGTCGCTAAATAAACCACGATAGTTAGTTGATTTTCCTTGAAATGCTGTCGATATCTCATTTAGGAACCTCTTTTTTGGCGCCCCTTCGGATGCCTGGAGGGGCCGATTTCGCTATACTGTGCGTCCTTTGATCTTTCGAGAATGACGGAAAGCAGCGATCAAACAAGGTCAAGGTTCCTACGCGCGTTGAGGCGAGAACAGAAAGTGTCTATTCGAGCCTGGCAGGTTAAGTGTTCCAATAGGTTGTCTAGCGAGGATATGTGAGCGGAGAGG
>JAYVGZ010000412.1:0-11546 GCA_043771805.1 Pseudomonadota bacterium | reverse complement strand
AGGTGACTTCGCCCTGAGTGATCAATGGCAATCTGTGCGAGTGCTTCATCCATGGGTAAAAGAAAGCCGAACCTGTTCATTCCGCTCCTGCTTCCCAATGCTTGGAGAATCGCCCCACCAAAGGTTATTCCAACATCTTCCACGAGGTGGTGTTCATCAACATGAAGGTCTCCGGTTGCAGAAATGCAGAGGTCGAATCCGGCATGGTGCGCTAAAAGGTCTAGCATGTGATCCAGAAAGCCAAGGCCCGTTGCGACACGGATTCTCGCAGCGCCGTAGAGAACCACTTCAACATCAACTGAGGTTTCCTTTGTCGTACGCTTGACCACGGCGCAGTGCTCGACACCTCGAAGAAATTGGGCAATTTCGCTCCAGGACATAGCAAGAAGTGACTCGCCCCCTGCGCACTCATCACGAACGCCAATCACTTGTACCCCTAGCTTCTCCGCGACGCTTGTTGCAGTGAACCGCTCGCCTACTACAAACGAACGTGCGAGATCAAAGTTATCCCTGGAATAGACCTCAAGACTCGTCGCTCCTTGATCAAAGTGTTCACTTTCAAAGTTCACTCCCTCTCCCTCAAGAATCCGCATCAATAGCGACTGATAGTCCTCAGGAAGACTGCTAACCGCGGGTCGCTGATTTGTGATAAGGACGAAACCAAAATCAGTCTCCTCCGCTATTCGTGCAAGTGAAGAGATGACCCCAGGAACAAGGGAAAGACCGTCAGCCCCTGAGGTTTTTCGACCTTCGCGAAGGCCGGTTCTTACAAGGGCTTCGGGGCAGAGGAATAGAAGTCGCTTCATGATAGCCCCTCCATCACTTGTAACATACCGTCGTTCTCTTCCCTCGTTCCAATCGTTATCCGGAGGCACCCATCACAAAGGTGCTCCCTCGAGCGATCTCGCACTACGATCCCCGCTCTGAACAACCCCTCGAAGACGAACTGGGGTCGCTTCACCTTTACCAAAATGAAGTTGGTGTCAGATGGATAGACAGTCGCGACACCACCGTTCTGTCGAAGTGACTCAAATACTCGTGCCCTTTCAGAAACTATCTCTTGGATTTGAGACTCGATCAGCGTGGCGCCATCAAGGGCTTTCAGAACATACTCTTGCGTCAGCGCATTTATGTTGTAGGGAAGTTTAATCCGTGAGAGCGCAGCAATGAGGCCGGGATGTCCTATCGCCATGCCCAAGCGCGCGCCAGCTAACCCCCAAGCTTTTGAAAGTGTCCTCAAGATAACGAGTCTATCGCATCGACTAAGCAGCGAGACGGCACTGCCCCCACGGGAGAACTCGATGTATGCCTCATCAACAACGATCACCCCCGGAAAGGCCTCAATCAGCTCGCTTATGGTCTCAAGCGATATCTGATTCCCGGTAGGGTTGTTCGGCGAGCAAACGAATAGGATCTTCGCACCTTCACGCCCAGCCTTCCCAATTGAAGCGATGTCTGGAGTAAAGTTTGCACAAAGTGGTACCTCTACGACCTTGACGTTGTGTCCCAAGGCCGCAACTTTATACATTCCATACGTGGGTGGCATTACAACGATTCCCTCTTTCGGGGCCGCGGCCACCCGAATGAGGAGTTCGATCGCTTCGTCACTGCCGTTTCCGAGAAAAAGCTGCGAACCTTGCACTCCTAACAGCCGAGCAAGTCTCGCCTTAAGCGCCCGCTGGTGCGGATCCGGATAGCGATTGACCGAGCTTGGATTTGGGTTTTCATTGGCATCAAGGAAAACTCGTCCAACTCCCAGAGACTCATCCCTAGCGGTAGAATACGGCGCTAGTTTCCGAATGTAGGGTCTGATCAAGGACTCAATCATTACAACCTCTCTGCCCTTATCGTCACTGCACGGGCGTGAGCATCAAGCCCTTCCGCCGATGCCATTGTCGCGACACTTTGCCCCAGCACAACCAACCCTTGCCGGTCTACTTCCTGGAACGTCACTTTCTTACAGAAGGAATCCACAGAAACGCCACTCATTGCACACGCCTGGCCCCCCGTTGGTAAAACGTGATTGGTCCCCGAGGCATAATCTCCCAATGCTTCAGCCGACCAGTATCCGAGAAACACGGAACCGGCATTTACCACTAGGGGTGCAAGAACCTCTGGTGCTGCTACCGCAAGAATAAGGTGTTCAGGAGCGTAGGCGTTTGAAAATGCCATCGCCTCTGTGAGTGATTCTACTGTAACGAGGAGGCTCTTTTGCAGTGCCTGCTCGGTTACCTCTCTTCGATTGAGCAGCCGGAGTTGAGCTTCGACTTCCCGCTCGACTGCATCGGCAAGGGTGCCAGAGGGCGTCACGAGAACGACTTGGCTATCGGGGCCGTGCTCCGCTTGAGCAAGGAGGTCCGCTGCAACAAATGCGGGGGCTGCATCTTCATCGGCGATTACAAGCACCTCAGAGGGCCCAGCAGGAAGATCGATGGCGTAGCCTCGAGCTGCTAGTTGCAGCTTTGCCTCCGTAACGAAGCGATTGCCAGGTCCAAAAATTTTCTGCACGGCGGGAATAGTATCCGTGCCGAAGGAGAGTGCTCCCAGCGCCTGCGCACCGCCAACGGTGTAGATCTCTTCTACCGCAAGCGCACGAGCAACATAGGCGATGGCCGGTGGGAGCCCTACCGCACCGATCGGTGTTGCAATCACAATTTCCTGACACCCAGCAATACGCGCTGGCACCCCCAGCATTACCAGCGTCGAGAACAGAGGCGCTGAACCGCCAGGAACGTAGAGCCCGACCCGTGTTATCGGTATCGACTTTCGCCAGCACACAACTCCAGGAAGTGTCTCTACCGAGGGTTCGGTATAAACTTGTGAACGGTGAAATCGAGTGATGGTTTCAATAGCAAGGTCGATCGCTCGACTAAGCTCAAGAGGTACCCTGCTTGCAACCTCATCGCGCTCATTCACCGAAACCCTGAAGTCTTTTGGCACGACACCATCGAACTTATCGGCAAACCGCCGCAGTGCCGCGTCCCCATCAAGCTCAACCTCAGCCAGAATCGCACGAACCTGGTCCCTGAGAGTCTCGGATGACTCCAGAGTCGGGCGCCGCACCAGTTCTCTCCACGCTGACCTATCTGAACCACTCACTCGAATCATACAATCACCTTCTCGATCGGAAGCACGAGGATACCCTGTGCCCCCACCCCTTTTAATCGTTCAATCAAACCCCAAAAATCATCCTCCTCAACAACTGTGTGAAGTGAACTCCAACCCTTCAGAGCAAGCGGCAAAATGCTCGGGCTTTTCAATCCTGGTAGCAGCTCAGTTATTTGAGGGATGGCGCTGTTCGGTGAGTTGAGTGTTATGTACTTCGTGCGTTTCGCTCTCTGAACTGCATCGATCCGGAACAGTAGCTTATCCAAGATGCTTCGTTTTTCAATTTCAAGCTCTGAATGAGCGATGAGCACTGCCTGCGACTGGAATACAGTAGCAACTTCCTTGAGCCCATTACTAAGCAACGTACTTCCCGTACTGACGAGGTCGCAGATTGCATCTGCTAAGCCTAAACTAGGCGCAATCTCAACCGATCCCGAGATCTCATTGATATCTGCCTGGACCGAATTGCGCTCGAGGTAATCACGCAAGATTCGGGGATAGGAGGTCGAGATACGACTTCCAGCAAGCGAGGAAACGCACTGGTACGCAGCAGACTTGGGCACCGCAATCGAAAGTCTACACCGCCCGAAATCGAGGAATCGCTGCGGGTGTATATCGACCCCCTGCTCGACTAGGACGTTGTGACCCACAATCGCGCTGTCGACAGTGCCATCAGCAACATAGCGTGGGATATCATCGTCGCGAAGAAAAAGTACTTCAATCGGGAAATTGAAGGCCGGAGACCGAAGTTTTGCGCCGGCCGGCTCTAACTCTATTCCACATTCTGAGATTAAAAGGCGTGACGAGTCGGTGAGGCGACCAGATTTCTGGATAGCGAAACGGAGCAACATGTAGACCTCAACGGGGTTGAAGTGAATTAACGTATGGGGGAGTGCAGGGAGAGAAACAGATGTGTCGCGCTAGGCGCGATGATGCGGATGGGAGATGCTGGAGGTGGTAGGTGCAACTAAACAGGACATCACTCGATGATCGTCATATTTATCCGCGCTAAGCAAACAAAAAATTATAGAAAGTTTCCGAAGAAAGTGGGAGGCGGGTTGTTACTCCCCTCTGACGGACGAGACCTAAATAGGATTATCCCATCGTCCGATCTCTCGTCGCGCACCAAATGCCGACTCTCATTCAACCCCGCTGCTACAGCCGAATTTTCTATGCTCGTGGCGAGGACACAACAGATCTGAATCGGAAAACTCGCTGCCACTTCATCCAAGCGATAGACAATCGTGGCAGCCTGCATCCCGGAAAGTGGCTCAAAGAGAATGAATTTATTCCCCACATTCAAGTTATCATGCAGGAGGTCCCCGGCAATAACACGGCACTCGCGACTCGGTAGTTTCTTGCACCCAACCTTCCCTACCCTCACGGCACGCACTAGCAACTCGGGTGCTTTTTCGATACCTACCAGACTCGCGTCGCAAAGGTGACTGATGAATGCAAGCGATCTACCTGGACCACACCCAAGATCAACAACTGTGTCCTCAGATTTAGGATCTAAAAGCTCCACGGCTCGAAGTAAATGCCTGACAGGTGCAGGTAGATAGCACCGGCCCTCACCTTGACCAAGTAATGAAATATCGAGGTTAAGACAAGCGTCCAACAGGACATCCGCACTATCAAAGAGGTGATCCGGACGTTGCGACATAAATGGTAGAAGGGATTTCAGTAGTCCTTCTCCTGAATTAAGTGCATCGAGAACTGCTTTGCCATCTCGAAATAACATCCCCTCATAGATTTTATTGCTTCGAGCGAAGAGCTCCTTCATCTCGCCCACATTCTGAACGAATTCGGGTGCCGACGAGCCGTTTCTTCCATAGGCTTGGAGCCGCTCTAATCCGTGCTTCATGTGGCGGAACGCTTCGGCCAGTGGCTGACGATCACGAGACTGAGCGACGAGTTCTTGGAGACGTCCCTCACTCGCTTTTAAATACGTGAGTGTTGCCTCCGCCTTCACAGGAAACTCCAATGCGGAGGTCCTGTCACTTAACGAGGGTAGGAGAGCCAATTCCGCGGCGCTGAAAAGCATGAGGGAGGATAACTAAATGCGGCCCACTAGCCAAATTGTTCCCACCCAGACAAGCTTGAAAATGCCCTAATTACTCCACTGCGGATAGGTGCCTCACTATTCAACCGTTTGAGCTATGGGGCAATACATCGAGAAGAACGTTCACTGAATCATCATTGCTGTACGATCCATCACTACTCTGAAGACTAATAGATTCGAGAACATAGGCGTCCCAGGCGTACATAGGGTCTCTCTCGAGTAGTTGGTACTGAGACTTCAATAGCGGCGTTTTACCTTCAGCCTGAGCCAGAGCCTCAGTTTCCTTGGTCACCTGAATGTAGTGACGCTTACCGTCAAGCTCCCTGTACCCCTTCTCTGACTTATTGGCTGCGTCGAGCTCATAAAGAGCTACGTCATACGGCTTTGTAACGATGACTGGAAACATTCCGAAATTTGGGGTCTCAATCTTCCATGGATCTCGCCACGCCGCGTCAGATTCGTTGAGCAACACACCAATATCCTGCCCAGAAATAAGCGCACGGTACATGTGAGCTAAAGCCGAGCAGCTTGTAATACGGCGTGGTTCTTTCAGCCAGCCCTGAACACCCGTGTAGAATGGGTGGCGGTCAGCATGAGTCAAAGGCACTCCGCGCGACATTTTCTCTTTTTTCTCTTCCGGATGAAAAAGATCAGCATCTTTAAAATCGAAATTGAGCAGTGCGGCCAATTTCTTTGCTATCGACGATTTTCCGGAGCCCATCGTGCCAGCGACGTTGATGCTTTGAATGCCGTTTGCACGCCAGTACTCGAGTCTCGATATTGCAAAGGCAAGAGAAGAGAGGCTGGATGCCTCAGCAGACTTTCTCAAGTCGGCGCAGGCCTGGCTCCATTCACTATCCGGCATGCGACGTGCCGTATCTTTAGGGGCGCAACCACTGAGAAGTAGTGTGTAGGTGCTCTCAAGATGGGGGACAATTTCTTTTGGAAAGCTCATATGAGAGTCAGACTCTGAGGGCCTGTAGGGGTTGTGCGCCATTAGATTCATAGATCAAAACAACGAAAGAGACGTTCATATTGACGACACCATAGCGATAAATCGAATCCGAGACTAGCCGCAAGGGCTGACCGTGGAGGGGGCTCCTGAGAGATTACCGCTGTTTTTGAAAACATGCCCGCAACAGACCAAGAAGATTCGGGCTAGTTCTCACAGCGCAAAACAACAAGCGCCCCCCACGAAATAATTCGGCGGCCACACGCAGGCTACAGTAGGCCTCGATAGAGAAGCTGGATGCCATTTACGGTGTGTGACGACGTTTCCGAGTAAGTGTCTTTTAAATGTTGGCCTCTATTCATACCATCCGATAGGCTCGGTTCCGAAACAACCTATACGGCCCTACGCGAACAGAATCAGGAATTTCACAAATGATGGTAGGAACACTCGATCTTGAGTCATGGTGGCACGACAAAAGTCCACATATGCAGGTGTTCGCACTCTTCACCGCTAGCACCTGCTGCTTCGCCTCCATGTTGGCGTGCAACAAGGGGCTTGGTGACTATCCAATTGTCGGCACCGTATTCTTCCGCAACTTCATAGCCTGGCTTGTGGTGGTCGCAACGCTAGCAGGAACGGCTAAGATGGGGGAACTTCGAACCAAACGAGTTTTCGATCACTTTCTCAGAGGTCTGTTGGGGGCGAGCTCCATGTGGTGCATCTTCGCCGCCTATCACTACCTTCCCATGGCCGAGGCGAGCGCAATAGGACATTCTCAGCCGATTTTTCTCGCCGTTCTTTCGGTTCTTCTTCTCGGTGAAAGATCCCTTCGACACAGATGGTACGGAGTAGGTGCGGGCTTTCTGGGAGTGTTAATTATGCTCGATCCGCACGGTGCAGGATTGGGAGTTGGCTCAGGGCTTGCACTCGTTGGGGCCCTACTCTCTGCTGGCGCTATGATTATGGTGAGGCGGCTGGGGCGTACCGAGTCGAGTGGAACGGTTGTGTTCTACTTTATGGCGTGGGGCTCGGTTGTCTCGGGGCTACTCTTGCCCTTCTATTGGCGAACTCCAACGGCCACTGAAGCCCTGTTACTAACCGGTACCGGAGTGCTTGGTGGAGTGGGGCAGCTTTTGATGGTTCAGGGATACAGAATTGGTGAAGCTTCATTGGTTGCGTCTCTCAATTATCTCCAACTACTCTGGAGTGCCCTTTTTGGGTTTTTCATCTGGAGCGAGATTCCGCGAATGCCCGTGATAGTAGGAGTAGCGATCATTTTAGCAAGCCAGGTCTTAATGATACGTGCTGAGAGTCGCCTTCCTACCTGAGGCTCGCGGAGTATATTCGTGCCATTTTCGCAAGAATGGGTTACGTTTTGTTTCATTTTCCGTAGAGCAATACAGTTCAAACTTCAATAAACTGATACAGATTTACCGTATATTTTTCGTTATGTGCGCAACTATCCTGAAACAGCTACAGGCAAAACATCCTAAGATCACCTACCGCAAGTTCGCTCTGGTTAGAGAGGCGGACTCACTTACTCTCTCTTTCGATTTCTCTCTTAGCCCAGATCTTCACTTCTCGCCGACGATTACTATTCCGACGTCCACATTACAGAAGTTTGACCCGATTACGGAACGACTCGCCTTCCTGATCGGTATGGTGGAATTGATCTCATACTGGAAGTTAGCGTGCCCCCCACGAATAGAGATAGAGTGTGGCCACCTAACTCACGAGGAGATTGAGTGGTGGAAGGATCTTTACCGTAAAGGATTGGGCGAATTTTTTTATGTAAATGAAATCAATCCGCTCTTAGAATTTGATTTTTTTGTTCGCCCTGACTTAACTGCGTCACCTATAGACTACCGCAAAGAGAGATCCGAGGGTGTTCTCATTTTGGTCGGTGGCGGAAAGGATTCAATCGTAACCCTTGAAGCAGCAAAAAGTTGGGTAGATCGTCCCAAGGCTGCTCTGTGCGTCAATCCGATTAAGGCATCACTCGATGCCATAAAGCAATCCGGCCTCGGTCAACCACTCACAGTGCAGCGATTCCTTGACCCACAACTCAAGACACTCAACCAAATTGGATACCTGAATGGACACACCCCCTTCTCTGCACTGCTTGCATTTATCTCTCTCTTAGTAGCGCATCAAAACGGCTTTAAGTATGTATTGGCCTCAAACGAAACCAGCGCCAGCGAAGGGAACGCCTTTATCGACGACGTGGAGGTTAATCACCAGTACTCGAAGAGCCTCCACTTTGAGAAGCGTTTTCGCGAGTACCCTTTCGGATTTCCTGCGCCGGCTGAGTATCTGAGCTTTCTGCGGCCGCTCAATGAGCTCCAGATTTGTGCAATCTTTGCGCTCCACAAAGAGCACCTTCCGCTCTTTCGCAGCTGCAATAGGGAGCAGACTCAGGTAGCAAGGGCAAAGGAATCGCCTGAAGAAACTACTCCGGGAGCCCCGCGTAGCGGTTGGTGTGGCTCGTGCCCTAAGTGCATTTTTACGGCTATTTGCTTGGGGTGCTTTTTATCGATGAAAGAGATGCGCGAGATCTTCGGCAACTCGCCCTTTGAGTCGCCGAATTTTTCCGCTACTGCGCGCGAGCTCGCTGGGTTTTCGGAGCACAAGCCGTTTGAGTGTGTGGGGACATTTGAAGAGGTGAGGAGCGCTCTTGTGTATCTTGGTACAAAGGCGGAGAACTTTGAGCCAGGCTCTGTCCTTTTCGGGTGTCCTAACGACGAAGTCAAGGGAGAGGTTCCTTCATTGAAGTCACTCCTCACTCGTTGGGACGAGAAGAACTACCTAACGTCATGGATGGAGGAGTCACTGCTGAGTAGATTACAATCAGCAGTGGCTGGTTTTTTACCATAGGATCTGCAGCCCCGGCGGGACTCGATGAGCTATCGACCATCGGGTACAATACGAGAAGATATTTCCTGTTTCTCATAAAGGGCAATTTTTGATCAAAAGCATACCAACACTCATCGACACTTTCTCAGGCAAACGGATCCTCCTCCTGGGCTTCGGTGGCGAAGCAAAGGCTTCCCTCGCCCATCTCCATAAATACTTCACTGATCTTTATATCGGGGTAGCGGATCAATCTGCGACGCTTCAACTAAGTACTGACGAGCAGAAGCTGGTCCACGCTCAACACCTTGGTGAACAGTGGTTAGCTGATGTCTCGTCATACGAAGTCGTCATTCGCTCACCTGGAATTCCACTCACGGTGAATGACCACATACGCGCCGCACAGCCGAATATGGTGTTCACAAGCGGCACACAGCTTTTTCTTGAGAAGCACCGTGATCGAGTGTGGGGCGTTACTGGCACCAAAGGGAAATCAACTACTTCAAGCCTACTCTACCACTGCCTCAAGGTTCTTGATATCGACGCGCGACTCTGCGGAAATATTGGAATCCCCGCCATCTCGCTGTTCCATGAGAGCCCGACGTGCTTTGTCATGGAGCTATCGAGTTACCAACTTGAAGATTGCTCATATTCTCCGAACGTCTCTCTATTTCTTAATCTATACCCGGAGCATCTTGATCACCACGGCTCGCTAGAGGCTTACAGAGGGGCGAAGCAAAGGATCTTCGCGGCCCAGCGCACAGAGGATCGTCTGGTCGTACCACGTGGTAACGAGAAACTGTTCGAGGGCGCAGAGGGCATCGTGGCTCGACAGGTATATTTTGGAACAAATACTGACGCTGCTTGGGTTGAAGACGGCTATTACAAGGTGAGGCTCGCTTCCAATAAAGTAAAAACAGTCTGCGCAGTTTCAGAAACATTACTGCGTGGGCCCGGAAATACGCAGAATATCCTAGCTGTACTCGCTGCCTTGAGTGCCCTCGATTTTGATGTTGCAAAAGTTGGCGCTGCCATTAGGTCTTTCGCGCCACTTCCCCACAGACTGGAAGAGGTGGGTACTTTCCGTGGAATCACGTTTGTGAATGATTCCATCTCGACGGTGCCTGAGGCCACCATGAATGCGCTTGAGACGTTCGGAGACAGTGTAAAAACCCTCATCCTTGGGGGATTTGATCGTGGACTTTCGTTTATTGGATTGGCGGAGCATTTGTTTACAACCGCTGTTGAGGTCGTGATTCTTTTTCCTCCTAGCGGCACACGGATTCGCGAAGCGCTAGAGCAGCGGATGCCGGGAAGGCTTAGGTTTTTTGAGACGAATAGCATGGCGGAGGCAGTCGGGGTGGCCTTCGCTGAGACCGGGGCCCCAGGGGTGTGTCTGTTGTCGCCGGCATCACCGAGCTTTCCGATCTTTAGGAACTTTGAGGAGCGGGGCGCTGCTTTTCGGTCGTTGGCTACCGCCGTAGGGGAGAAAAAGTCGCGCTAGTCAGATACTAAGTCTCTCCAAGGCCGCGCAGCTATACGCCTCCTCGGTGGCGATACCACCGTTCCCACCTTTCGTGAAGACGCTGGTTTGTCATCGATGGGGTACCCTCTCCACGGTAAGGTCTCGCTTCGAGAGTTCTTTCCTCTCGATGCCCAACGATTTCTATCAATAAAGGGTCGCCGCGCCTCGAAATACCCCCATTTGAATACTGCTCTCTCGCCAAACCCACCAACGAGTCACCAAGCAAGATTTCTGCCTTTGGCCCTGGCGCGCGGAGGTTGTAGTACCCCTCCACGACAGCTTCCATCGTTAAGAACCCGATTGAACCAGCACCGTACTTAACTTCACCAACTCCACTGTACGCACACTCGCCCTTGACCTCCTCGTACAAGACATCGTAGGCGGCCTCGTCGACATATACTAAGCGCATATTCGCGGTCGCCATTCCAGGAACATCGCCCAGTTGCTCGAGGGTTAAATCTATCACTTCTTTGAACCCGATTTCGTCCATAGCAAGCATCGGGAACGGCTGAAACCGTGCAATCAACTCTGGCCGAGGGTTCCCGAATGTATCGCGGAAGTGTTCGGCGAGGATACTCCTTACTTCTTCCTTACGCATGCCACGACGAAGATATTGCGCGCCGGCATTACTCGCGCCGGCTATAATCATCCCTGGCCGTCTGGCCTGGTACCCGTTGCCCGCGGTGAGGGTTCCCGTGTCGAAAAAGTTCATGAGAGCACCGACTACGCTGGGATGCATCTTCTCTATTTCGTCGAAAAAGATGAGCCCCATATTATTCTCAAGAAGGAATTTGAAAAGAATTCCCTCGTCTGGTCCGACATACCCCGAGGGAGAACCAAGCAGAGCAGATATTCGATGCTCCTCTTGAAATTCTGCCCCTTGAACGAGGAAAAATGGAATATTGAGCTGCAGAGCTGCCGCCATTAAAAGTTCGGTTTTACCCACACCAGTGGGCCCAGGGTATAGGAGCGAAAGTGGTCTTTTCCTGCTTCGAAGGGCTAGAAGATGACTACTAATCTTCTTTGCCGTGAAATCGATTGCTTCTTTC
>JAYVGZ010000411.1:0-5047 GCA_043771805.1 Pseudomonadota bacterium | reverse complement strand
GGGTTGTACGCCGAGGCCAAGAGCGTTGCCAGAGCTTGGAGCGGGTTGAGTACCATTCCCCCGTACACCCCAGAATGAAGGTCTGAGTGTGCCCCGTGTAAGCGAAGCTCGAAAGACGCGTTACCACGGAGCCCCATTGTTATAGTCGGAACCGATTTAATGATCATGGCAGTGTCACACACCATCAATATATCGGATTTAAGGGTATCTCCCCAGCCATCAAGCCCTGCCTGCATTGCACGACTCCCGCTCTCTTCCTCTCCCTCGATCAAAATCTTGACGGTAGGAAGATCGATCCCCAACTTCTTTAACGCCTCAAGCGCTTTCAGGAAGTATGATAGCTGACCCTTATCATCCTGCGCCCCCCGAGCATACATACGCCCATCCCGCAATGTCGGAGTAAACGGCTCTGAAGTCCAAAGTTCGAGGGGATCCACGGGCTGCACGTCGTAGTGCCCGTAAAAAAGAACAACGGGCTTGTTCGGATTCCCGATTAACTCTCCATACACTATCGGCTTTGACGACGTGCTCCAGAGCTGCGCTGTAGCACCAAGGGCAACAAGCTGCCCCTTCAACCACTCTGCGCACTTCACACAATCGTCGTGAAATGCTGGGTCGGCACTTATGCTCTTAAGGGAGAGAAATTCACGCCATTCTGCGAAGAAGCGATCCTTGTTGCTCTCAAAGTATCCAGAAAAATTGCTCATGCCGCTCCTCGAATTCCAAATAGTGGTCAGTAGTGTTTAGGGGTCCGTACCCCAACAACCTCTCCAGAAACTATCTGGAAGGGAGGTTGCACGACAGGCGCGTAGGTTGCACCTGACGGCGCTTCCGCCCAGTGTGCAACAAAGGGTGGCCGCGGGGAATCGAAAAGATCCTCACAAATTGGCGGGTTTTTCTAAAGTTGGTTGGTTGCGCTCCCTTTCCTAGGATGCGACACTGTCGGCCTTACATCGGTTTTACTTGCGAGAATATTGAAATGCTACGTGATACTTTCCTCCGTTACACCCTTCTGCGAACACCTTTTGTGGGCGCATCGGTTAAAGCACTCTTTCCTAGATCGGAAGCCCGATACGTGCGAAAGACCTCATCTCTTACGTGGGTTCTCTCGCTCACTCTGCTCGCAGCTTCTATGGGCGTCTCGGGTTGCTCAAAAAAGGGCTCCGGGTCAATTGATGGTGAAGGCGCCGACGGGTCTATCTCTGAAACAGATCTCAACGCTCAGCGCGAAGGTCGATTCGGTAGCGGTTCGATTCCGGTAGCAGAGGGAGAAGGTCTCTTTAGGGACATCCGTTTTGATTACGATTCTGCCGCCGTCGATGAGCAAGCCCATCAGGACCTCACGAGTAACGCTGCGGTCCTCGAGAGGGATCCGCAAATTCGAGTAACACTTGAAGGCCACTGCGACGAGCGAGGAACTGTTGAATACAATATGGCACTAGGATCAGAGAGGGCTCGCGCAGTGAAGAGCGCCTTGATATCTCTAGGGGTCTCGTCGAGCAGAATCGATACCATTAGCTACGGCGAAGAGGTTCCTCTCGACCAGGGACACGACGAACAGGCTTTTTCACAAAACCGCCGGGTACATTTCTCAGCCGGGACCGGTAGCATCTCTAAAGGCAAGGGGTCTCAGTACTAGCCGCGATTACTCTGCCTGAGAGCACTCTGCCTGATCGAGACAGCACGTTACTTCGGGCAGAGCAGTTCTCACCTTCTTCTTTGGCAAACCCTGCGGCACCTCACCCACTCTTCACCCCTAAATCCCTCTCCCCTCACCCGCACTTCATCTGGGGGGACGACAGTTCTGGGTATAACTGAGCACCCATCTCGGGGTAGAAAGGAGACTCTCCGCTCTCCTATTTGATTCCTGCTACCCGGTGCATGTATGCTCCTTCTTAAGGGTACCTATGACCGAAAAACTGATCGACTCCATTAAGCTACCAGAAGGGTTACGAAAGCTAGAGCTCTCTGCTCTCCAGCAGGTCGCCTCGGAGCTACGAGATGAGCTGATCGATACAGTAGCCGAAAGCGGGGGACACTTCGCATCAAGCCTTGGAGCTACAGAGATTACGGTGGCCCTTCACGCTACATTTAATACCCCACATGACCGGATTGTCTGGGACGTCGGGCATCAAGCGTATGTGCACAAGATGCTTACCGGTCGCCGTGAGAAGATGGCGGGAATCAGAAAGTTGAGTGGTATCTCCGGTTTCTTGAAGCGATCAGAGAGCGAATACGATGCTTTTGGCGCCGGGCATGCGGGAACAAGCATCTCTGCGGGCGTAGGAATGAAGGTCGCGCTCAATCAGACCGATCCCGACGCTTTCGTTGTTTCTGTGATTGGAGACGGCTCGATCACCTCAGGGATGGCCTTTGAGGCCCTCAATCATGCAGGAGACCTCGAGCTAAAACGGTTCATCGTGATTTTAAACGACAACGACATGTCGATCTCTCCTAACGTCGGAGCCCTCAGCTGTCTGTTCTCAAGAGCAGTTACGGGTGAAACGGGGTCAATGGCACGCGCACGCCTTAAGGAGCTTCGCCGACGGGGGTACGTGCCCGAATTGCTCTACAAGGCGATGGACCGCGCCGAGGAAGCAACTCAAGGATTTTTCTCGACTCCGGCGATGCTGTTCGAAGCGTTCGGATTTCGGTACATCGGGCCTATCGATGGCCACAACATCAAAGCTGTGATGCAGGCTCTCGAGAACGCTAAACGCCAAGACATTCCAGTTCTCATTCATGCCCGTACAATCAAGGGAAAAGGGTACGAACCCGCCGAGGGCGACCCGATTACGTGGCACGGAGTCGTTCCCTTCGATCGTTCACTCGGAGAGTTTCGTGCGGCTGCAGTGAGCACCTCTCCGACCCCGAAGAAGACCCCTAGCTACACGTCCGTCTTCGCCGATACGGTTGCTACCCTTGCCAAGAAAGATAAGAGAGTGATTGCGATAACGGCGGCCATGCTTGGCGGAACCGGTCTCGATAAAATTCAGTCGATGATCCCCGACCAGGTGTGTGATGTAGGCATTTGCGAACAGCACGCAGTTACCTACGCGGCTGGCCTGGCTTGCGAGGGTTTTCGACCTATCGCAGCAATTTACTCTACGTTTCTTCAGAGAGCGTACGACCAGATCGTTCACGATGTTTGTATCCAGAGGCTCCCCGTACTTTTCGCGATCGACCGGGGTGGAGTAGTTGGGAATGACGGAGAGACCCATCAGGGTGTGTTCGACATCTCATATCTGCGGTCCTTGCCTTCTATGGTTGTAATGTCGCCGAAGGATGAAAACGAGCTTCAGAACATGCTGTACACTGGTGTTCACCATGACGGGCCAATCGCAGTAAGGTATCCAAGAGGCAACGGCACTGGCGTGCCCCTCGATGCCGATTTTTCTCTAGTACCGATCGGTAAGGGTGAAGTATTACAACGTGGGACAGATGCGTTGATTATCTGTTTTGGGCCAATAGTCCAGAGCGCTCTTGTGGCGTGCACAAGGCTTGCCGCTGAGCAGGACTTACACTGTACGATCATTAACGCGCGATTCGCGAAGCCACTCGACAAAGAGCTCCTTCGCGCGGAGCTGCCGAACTATAAGGTAGTTTGCACAGTTGAAGATCATGCTATCGAAGGGGGCTTCGGCTCTGCGGTGCTCGAGTTTGCAAACGACGAGCACATTGCCCTCCAAACTCCGATCAAACGTTTCGGTGTCAAAGATGCCTTCGTTCCTCACGGCACCCAGGCGGAACAACACGCCATGAATGGCTACGACGGTAAAAGTATCTTTGATTACCTACTCCGTACCGTTGAGCGTCGACGCATGGTTGCTTAACCGGCGGGTGTGCGTCGGGTTACTGTTCACTTTTCAAACAGGGCACCCTAAAGCGACCACTACTTATTCGGCGACATGCACCGGCCGTGCAGTTTCGCCCTGTTACTCCAATGACTTACCAAGTGGCACACTTTCTGCCTCTTTCTTCAATTAAGCAGCCGAGCAGCTGAAGCACTTTCAGTCTGCGCACAGATAAGTGGGGGTACGTGGATGTATTCGCCGTTAATTGGGCAGGGCTGAAAAGAAGTAATTTCGGGAGTATCAAAAGGTCATGAATTGGTCACAGGGCGGTGATTTCACAAAAAGCTTACTAAGTCTTCAACTCCAGTTACAGACCCTCCTCGAGGGTGTTGGTGGAGACGAAACCGCAGGGCTCCTTGACGTGTTGGCAAAGATGTCAGACACCGAGCGCGCGCTTATAATTCCGGTGCTGACTAAAACGCTTTCTCGTCTTCTCGAGAGCGGGAACCGGTTGCAAACTAATGAGGATATCCGGCTTCAAGATTTTGAGAACTCCCTCTTCGAGAGCGTGATGGCTGCAATGGGTGACGGCGTTGCGGAGTCCGAAGGCACAGCTGACAGGGGAACAAAGCGGCTTGCGGTTGTTTCGGGTGGAAAAGCGCCTGAAGCGCTGGCATTTAAGAAGCCGGTGCGAATTCCGGCGCTCATTGATCTTTCTAAAGCACGTGAAGATCGCAAGGGGCGCAGCGGCTCTGTTTCGCGCCCGCGAGAGACCATCTAAGCGAGTACCCGGGCCGACAACAACTACGTTGGGGTCGGCCCTGCTTTACGCAAGTGCGATATTATCAAGTAGACGTACACCCTGAATACGTACCACTACAACCAGTCTACAACACCCTTCGACAACCCTTACCCTCGACAAAGTTTCTTCGTTCACGACGCGAATGTAATCCTCTACACAGTTAGGTGCGCTTTGAACTGATGCCCGAACAATCTGTTCAAGCGTTTTGGCATTTCGCTCGTCCTGAACAAATGCTTCTTTCGCCGCAAACAGTCCGCGACTGATTGCGAGTGCATGTTGTCGCGACTCAGGCGAAAGCCGAGTATTTCTAGAACTCAGCGCAAGTCCGTCGCTCTCTCTTACAAGTTCACCGCGCAAGACCTGCACCGGCAACTTAAAATCTCTCACCATCTGCTCTACGAGCCTTAGCTGTTGGAAGTCCTTTTCACCAAAGATGGTAACGTCGGGGCCG
>JAYVGZ010000410.1:0-6671 GCA_043771805.1 Pseudomonadota bacterium | reverse complement strand
AGATGGGATGCATAAATGTCTAGCTTATTAATTCACAAGTCCTTAGCGAACAATCCCTCATTCGAAGTAGTCGTCAAGGGATAGTAAAATTCGACGCGGGGCTCGGCTTTGTTTGAAAAAGCACCTTACCCTTGCTCACAGCCTGTACCCGGTAAGAGACCTTATACACCGCGGGGGGCAGATTGCGGAACGTTATAATATTTCGAGTGGAGTTTTTTACTCGACTATCACGTCGTGCGCCACCGAGTGATGCCACCGTCACAACGTAGTTCACTTTCACCTTCACCGCTCTCGATACTTCGACATATTCTAGCGATCCATCAGGTAATCGGAATGCACGTTTTCCCTTCCCCAGTGTAACGCCATTAAAGGCTGCGAGGGTAACCGTAGCGGTGTTATCCGCGACCGAAACAGCGGGAGGAAGTCGAAGATTCGTGCCCTTTTCAAGCGGAGGAATCACCGGGTTGCTTAACGAAGCGAGGATGAAATCGTTTGCTCCGTTCGTGTCACCTTGAACTAGACCATCTGACGCTTCAATGAGCGCGGTCACCGGCCCGACCCCACACAGAGCCCCCAGCGTAGCGCCCGATGCTAACTGGCTACCACCGGGATTTTGATCCACGATCGATACCGCTCCAGTAACGGTATCCTTCACAAAAAGATTGAACACTCCTGAGATGGTATCCGCAGCAGTAAGCTGGTTCGAGGTCGAGTCAAAAAAAACGTACCTTCCGTCGGGAGAAATATCGACAACATTAACGCCACTTGCGCCGTCATTGGTGAGCCCGCCTAAGGCGTTTGTCGAAACGAGTTTGGTCACTTTAGTTGTTCGGTCGTAGAGGAATACGTCGATAGTGCTGTTGTCATCTTTGACCACATGATCGGAGGAGTATGACGAGAAGGCCACGTACCTACCATCTCGCGATAGAGCCGCTCGTTGTGAGCTTTGCGCAGGCTGCTCACCATTCGCAGTATTTCCAACACGCTCGATAGCTCCAGTGGAAATGGTTTTGACATAGAAATCGTAGGTGGACGTTACGTCATCCGGGGCAAATCCGCCGAAGGTGCCGAATAAAACGACCGAACCATCGCCTGAAATTCGAGGCGCATTCGAGGGGGAGGCTCGCTCCATGCCACTACCATCAACACTCACTCGCGTGGTCGATCCTGCGATGGAATCGCGAATAAACACATCAATATTTCCATTACTATCATCACCAACCAGATCCGACGCTGTCGATACAAACGCTACCTTAGAGCCATTATCGCTAATCGATGGCTCATACTGCTGTCCGGTTTCAGTAACCGCGCCCGAGCTGGTCAAGCTTACAAGTGAGTTTCGATTGTTTAGGGTATCGTGAACAATGATATGAGAGAGTCCGGAGGTGTTCAGGGGGCTTGAAATAGTACTCGCTACAGAAGCATACGCTATGTATCGACCATCGCGCGTAACTCCAACACGTCCGCCCAAACCAACGTCACCCGAAGCAGCGTTACCAGGAGTGCCGCGAAAAGAGCTGATAACCGTAACCGAACCTGTCGTTGTGTCCCGAAGAAAAACGTCAGCAACTCCATTCGTATCTCCACTTACCACATCTGGACTTGACGAGGAGAAGGCGATCTTTGCGCCACCGTCTGAACACCCTGCTAACGTGGCTCCGCGCGTAAGCAATTGACCGCCATCACCGAGAGAGGCGATGGACATTGCACTTGTTTGAGCAGAGGCATGCAGAGGAGCCATGAGGAAAATAAATGTGCACGACCATACAGTCGAAAGTCTCATCTCTCTTATTCCCTGTTTCTTCATACTGACTGGTTACGCCCATCGAAACAAAAGTCGTTTTCGGACCGAGTGTAGGTTGAGCCCCCCGACGAGCACAAGAGTGAGCTTGGCGTCGATAGTATTTGACATCCCTTGAGTACGCCCACCATAGTTCATGAAACTAGCGCTCCATGGTTTCATTATGACTAATCAATCTCCCACCTATCTCTCTGGCTTCGGTAACACATTCGAAACGGAGGCCCTTCCGGGGGCGCTTCCCGTCGGCCGAAACTCTCCGCAGAAACCCAAATATGGGCTTTATGCAGAGCAGCTCTCTGGGTCACCCTTCACAGCGCCGCAGCACTCAAATCAACGATCGTGGCTCTACCGAATTCGACCGGGCGTTCGTCACTTTGGAGCGTTTCGTGCTGTTGACGCCGGCATGCTTCGTACGGCTCCGTGCATTGAACATTCAGAACCCGCCCTTGGGCCACTGCGGTGGAGTCCACCACCATTCCCGGAGGAAAAGATAACCTTTGCTTCAGGTCTAAGAACCGTTACGACAGCGGGTGACGCAGAGGCGCAGGCAGGCATGGCAGTTCATTTACTTTTTGTCTCAGCGTCAATGATCCGCGAGCATTTCGTGAATACTGACGGGGAGCTACTTATCGTCTTACAGCAAAATCGATTAAGGTTCTGTACCGAGTTCGGGGTCATCGAGGTCGAACCAGGCGAGATCTGCGTTATACCCCGAGGTGTGGTCTTTCGAGTGGAGTTGATAAACGGCCCCGCGCGTGGCTACGTTTGCGAGAACTATGGCGGAGCATTCGCGCTCCCCAATCGTGGCCCGATCGGCGCCAACTGCCTTGCGAATGCGCGCGACTTTAAGGCTCCCGTGGCAAGCTTTGAGGAGGTAGATGAGCCGTGCACACTCCTTGTGAAGTGGGGTGGGGGGCTGCACTCTTGTGAAGTTCCCTATTCGCCGATCGATGTCGTGGCTTGGCACGGCAATTACTATCCTTATAAATACGACTTGCGACAGTTCTCTCCAGTCGGTGCGATATTATTCGATCATCCAGACCCCTCCATCTTTACGGTCCTCACTTCCCAATCGGAAACTCCGGGGACAGCAAATATCGACTTCATTATTTTCCCCGATCGGTGGGCGGTTGCGGAAGATACCTTTCGCCCGCCGTGGTTTCACCGAAATATAATGTCTGAATTTATGGGGCTGATATACGGGGTGTATGATGCAAAGCCAGACGGATTTACCCCTGGTGGTTTCAGTTTGCACAACACGATGCTTCCACATGGGCCAGATGACGAGGCTTTTCAGAAGGCAAGTAACAGCGAACTCAAACCCGTAAAAATTGCAAACTCGCTTGCCTTTATGTTTGAGACTCGATTTCGGCAAAGGGTGACTAAATATGCGGGTGAGCTCCCTGAGATGCAGCATAACTATGCTGATTGTTGGAGTCGGCTCAAGAAGCAATTTAATGCTGGTGCGATTTCAAAAAAATAATTACCAGTAACGAGATAGGGTAGGGCGCGGAGTTCCAGGTGCTGGATGAGCGTAAACCTTCACTAGAAGAACCTCGCGCACTGAAGTAACCGGAGAGGGAGAGTAGGGTTATCCATCACCTCTACCTTCACCTACCCCGATCAGTGGTCATGGATCAGTGGTCATTGCCGAAGGCTATTCGTCTTCGGCAATAACGTATCTTTTTCCTCTGCTCTGGGGCTGGGCTCTCTCCGGTAAGGAATAAAGCGCTCCGGACGGTCTACCGTTGTTGGCCGGTACGGTTGGCTGCTTGCTGATGGCTCGAAGAAATAACAAATTAAATAGAAGGGCGGTTCACTGCTCTTGTTTGTTCCTCCACGGAACGCGACTCGTTGCTACGACTTTTGAGGCAGCTTCACAGTGCCCATGTTGATCGTCAAAAAACATGTGTGGACCAAATGCCTGTAAAATTGGCGCCTTTGCTGCTCCGCCCAAGAAGAATGCCTCGTCGATATTCACTTTCCACGCCGCTAGAGTTCGAATTACTCGCTCATGGGTTGGTCCACACCTCGCTGTAACCAGCGCCGTTCTAATTGGCTTCGGATCTGTTGGAAATTGTGATTGGATTTCAGAGAGCATCCGCAGAAATTTGGCGAACGGCCCATCTGCCAGAGGCTTTCGTGCATTTTCTTCTTCGTGTTTCGTAAACGCTTCAATTCCGTGCTGTTGATAGATTCGTTCAGACTCGTCAGAGAAGAGAACCGCATCACCATCGAACGCAATCCTGATCTGCGTAATCTCTTCAAGGGGGTTTTTGGGACGGTCATACACGAGGGCTGCGGCAAAACCAGAATTGATTGCGGCCTGAGCATCAACTTCATCAAGAGAGAGAAATAAACTAACGTTAAAAGCCGCCAGGTAGGGTGCCAGCGCAGCACCGCCGGTCAGAGCAGCTCGCGTGATGTCGAGGCCGTAATGCTTCACTGAGTTAAAAATTCGTAGTGAGGTCTCCGCTGAATTGCGGGACATCACCACAACTTCTGCTCGTCGTTTTCCGTCTAGATGTCGGTTGAGGGAGAGGATAGCTTTTACCAACGGAAAACCTGCGCCAGGTTTCAGTACATCTCGCTCGTGATCAAGTTGATACCGCTCGAACGCTGCCAGGCCTTCTTCGCGAAAAAGTGCGTCTTCAGCAGTGAGGTCGAAGAGAGCCCGTGAGGAGATGCCGATGACTAGGTACTGACTAAGGTCTATTGGCATGCTTCTTTTCTCAAACCCTGACTTCATGTTTCCGCAGCAGCTATGACTGCGCCGGCTATGACTGCACCGGCTTTGATTCAGAGTCAGCCTCCAGCCTCAGCGAGCGATCGAACACGAATGGCCCAAATGGAACAATCGATGCCGCGATTAGCTTTGCAATCCGCAGAAATGACCAGTGGCGAGTCTGAGCGACGCGCACACCAGCGATGACATACAAAATAAAAAGGATGCCGTGGAGCATACCGACGATGCGAACCGCTTCTGGAAGCCCGGCTAGGTATTTTAACGGCATCGCAATGAAGAAGAGAGCGATAGAAGACAGACCTTCCATTAGCCCGAGCCCTCGTAGCTGAGGGAGGGTAATCTGCATACGTAACTCCAAACAAAAATAGCAGTCATCAGCCCGCGTCTGCATAGTATAGAAGTAGGTCCGCTCACGGAAGAAGTTAGGGGGTTGTCGGAGCGATACCGACTCCGGTATCGTTACTTAACGAGAACTAGAAAACTCATAAAGTAATATCTACAAAACTAACTAAGCTACGAAAGGCTCAGCATCCGCCAAATGGAAGTTATTCCCCGCAGCCATCAGGGGTCACCGGTCTGGCTCCGCATCACCGCCTTCCTAACTCTTAAGTCTCCCGAGACGAGGCGTACCTACTCAGGTATCGTGTCGGAATGGTGCAGGTTCCTTGGTGCAGAACCCGGAACGGAGAAAGCGGCAACCCTCCTACTGAGTGCGACCGATCTTCACAGCGCAGCATACCGGAGGTGGCTTGAACAGCAACCGGGCGAGCGACCACGGTCGGCTGGTCCTCGAAGCTCAAGCTCAAAGGAGATCAGCACTGAACGACGAGCTTCGGTGAAAAAAACAGGGCTTGAGAGCACTCAATCGAACGCAACGATCCATAAGAAGTTCGCAGCACTTAGACGGATCTACCGAGTGCTAATAGCGAACAACTTAGGCGCAAAAGAGAATCCATTTGATTCCGATCGCACCCCTGCTCCGCCGAAAGATGCCGGAAGGAAGCGACCAACTGAGATGATTGATTTCGATCTCGTCTGGGAGATCGTAACAGCACCAGGCGACAGTACGTCCAAGGCGATAAGAGATAGAGCGATCCTCGCTATACTGTTCGGCGGCGGTTTGCGTCGCAGCGAAGTCATTAATTTACGACTAACCGATGTTCGAAAATCAGCTGCTGGAACCCCGTATCTGTATCTGCGAAGCACAAAAGCCAAGAAAGACGCAGAGGCAACGTTGCCGGAATGGGCTGGCGATTTTCTTAATGAGCATATACGGCAAAGGCGCGCAGAAGGGGGCTCTGACACCGATTACGTCTTTGTCGGGTATACCGGGCAAGGCGGTAAGTCCCCTACTTCTAGTCCGATCTCTGATACAGGCGTCTATCAACTCTTCCGTAGCTACTGCATGCAAGTTGGCGCCGGGCCGCACGTCACTCCCCATTCAGCCCGTGCGACTGCAATTACAAAACTTTTAAGCGACGGAGTTCCCCACCGAGAAGTTCAAGCGTTTTCGCGTCATGCGAGCATTCAGATGGTTGAGCACTACGATAAGCGCCGATTTGATGTAGAGCGAAGCCCTGCGAAGGGGCTTTCGTACAAGCGGAAAACGCACTCTTAAAATGGCACCACCAAGCCGAGTTTGCCAAAGAACGAAGCTTTACCGCTCCACGGAAGACTATTGCCATCGCGCTACGAAAGAAAGAGTTAGCTTCACCCACCCCCGGGCGCTCCTCATGCAATTTTCACATGCGCCGTAGCCTACGGGCATCACAGCGATAATCAATGCTTGCATTGATGCGTCCTGGTTGCTCAGAGTCCTATCCGGCACGTTTCCCCCTCATTTCAATCTTGGACACAGAAAGGGGTGATATTTGGTCGACTCTCTCTATAGCGTCCTACGCCGCCATCTTCTTCGAACTATTTTTTTCTGTATACCCAAGCCCCTGAAGCACACGAAGCAGCACATCAAAACTCTTCCGATGAAGCTTAAGCCCAGCCGATCTGGGAGTTTCGCGGCCCGGAAGCCTACAAGTTCCGCCAGCTTCCTCTGCGAGAGGTCTCGCTGTTGCCGTACTTTCACGATCATCTCTCGAAGCTTTAGCTTCTGGTCGATCTCGTTGATGT
>JAYVGZ010000409.1:0-5047 GCA_043771805.1 Pseudomonadota bacterium | reverse complement strand
AGCACTTAAGCTACTTCTTGACGGTTATGATAAGGAAGTAGACCGTGATGTTCGGGCAGCCTATGAGGAGTACATCACAGTTATTCAAGAGAGGCGCTTGAAGGCCCGGAGAGTACAGTAAGGAACGAGATTCATGACAAAAACGCACGGGCTAAAAGTATCACGCGAGATTCTAGTCTCCCTGCTTATTTTATCGAGCGTGCTGTCTGGCTGTAGCTCTGTGTCACCGGGAGCGAGGGATCTGGTGGGAAAGCCTGCGCCTGATGTTCGGTTTACTTTGATCGACGGAACGCAGGTGCCGCTAGATATCGCTGCGGGTAAGACTGCCGCGATTCTTTTTTGGACGACTTGGTGCGGGCACTCCCGTGGAACAATCGAGGATTTCGAGAAACTTGCAAAACGGTATCTAGGGCGCAAAGACATCGTATTTTTCGCCGTGAGTCTCGATAAATTTGAGGACATCGAAGCCGTGAAGGCGCGGATACAGAGCCAGGGGCTTTCTGATGTTACCCATGCGTTCTCTGGAAACGACATTCAGGATGAAGCGTTTCTGGGGTTCAAAGGGGATTCGGTTCCGTATGTGGCAGTGCTCGATGCGCGGGGGGTTGTGAGATCGGTGGGGACTAGTACGTCGGACCTTGAGAGCTACTTGGAGTTGAGATTCGGTAGTAGGTGAGGTGCGGGGTTTGCAAGCCGCGCTAGGAGCTTGCACTGCCTCTGTCTGCGAGGTCCCCTCTACACACCGAATCACTAATCATCTTGTTTGCTCGCAATGCTTCACTAACTAATTGCTCCGCCCGCTCTGCATCACCCACGGCGCGATAAATCTTTGATGCACGGCATAACATCGCAGAGTCCTGCGAAGGAACTACCAAGGCCTTCTTTACAGCGGACACCGACGACTGAAAATCGTACGCCCTGTAGAGCGCCCAAGCCAGGGTGGCGTAGGTATGAGCATCTTGTCGAACCGCGAGATCGGCTTGAGCGAAGTGAACAGCCTTAGTTACGTTCGGACGAACATCGGAGTAAAACGCGGCAAGGTACCGATAAAATCCGATGTCTCCTGCATCAAGGTGACGAATCGCAGTTTGCTCTGCCTGGGAGTAAAAACGATCAGCCGAAATATCATCACCGCGCTCCTCGTAGATTGCCCCAATCGCTTCATAGAATTCAGGTGCCTGGGACAGTTCTAGTACACGAGCATAAAGGTGTAATGCCTCATCACCCTTTGCTTGAGCGGCCCGCAGCTCAGCGAGGTGTTCGAGCGCCAGGTAGCTGTTTGGGGCTAGGTTCAAGGCTGCCTGATAATTCTTCTGTGCTAGGTCGTAGTCGCCACGATTAAAATACGTTACCCCTATGCGGACGTAGGTCCAGGTAATGTCTTCAGTCGGCAACCCCCTCGATATGGCATCACGCAAAGCGCCACGGAGGACCTCAAGTGCGCCGTCAGAATTACCCTTCGTGATCCTAAGGTTCGCCTCGCGAGTCATGGTGGGAAATCCCGGATCGATTCGACGGAGGGACTCTAATGCCGCCTCTGCAGAAGCGAGGTCTCCTAACTCCGAGTGCGCGTCAAAAAGCAGTGCCTGAGCAATGCCAGAATCAGGATCACGGGTGGCGACCTGCTGTGCAAGCACAATCGCTTCGCGAAATTTATGCTGCGCGGCCTTAGCGGAAGCTAAGAGGGTTACGACGGCACCGCTGCTAGCTTTAGAACCAACAAGTGGCAGCAACAGTTCTTCGGTTTTTTGATACAGACCGAAATCCCCGGTTGCGCGGGCCTTGGACAGATAGGCCAATGCGAGCTGTGTCGGTGCTGTATCGTCGTCCGGATCGCGTGCAAGTCTTGCTTCCCAGAACTGGATTTTCGGGTCAAACGAAGCGCTGACTTCCATCGGTCGATCGGCAACATCAAAGGCCGCCAAAGAGTGGTCGCGCTCTAAAGAGGCTTCTCTGGCGCTACAGCCGACTATTACCGCAAGGCAGCACCAGAGGCCAACGTTTGCTATTCGACCCCTTGGTGCATACCTCATGATGCCATAGCTCTAGGAAGTAGCATCCCGCGACGGCACACCTTCAAGTGCCGTATGGGGCGAGCCAAAAAATGGAAATGAGGTCGGGAAAGTAGTGTCGTTCGCCTCGACTCCGTCGTTAGTGATAGCACCATTACTTGCCGCATTTAGTACGACATTAACAACATCATCCTGCGGTCGACGTCCGTTGGGGAACCCGTCGGTGGCGTTGTTCACGTTTAGACGAAGTACGTCCGGCATCAACACCGCGTCGACAAGAGCCGCAGCAGCAGTAGAATTCAAAATGCCGATTGCTACAACCGCGTCAACTGCATTCTGCCGAAACCGCTTCATATCGGTGGCAGGGGTGCCTCTATTAAAAGCATCCTTTACTAGTATCTTGTTAGTTAGGGCGCTGTGAATCACAGTGTTAAGCACAGGCACCGCCGTCCGTTCAATTTGAACGAAAGCTTTGCTTCCTCTTTTGGGATCACGGCGTGCGCTCGAGATAACTTCAGCAGGGCGGCTCGTAGTTCCCCACACATTGATAGTCGAGCTACCGTTGGTTCTAGTCAGGAGCGACTTCGGCACTTCCACCGCTAGGATTGAACAGTTAAGCCCCGCCAAGAAATCAATGCCCTTCGCCCGAGCCAGCGGGCCGCCAGCCACTGCGCCAATTTGACGAACAACCCAGATTAAATCGGTATAAAAAGGATCGTCCCGGAGCCCGGCAAAAACCCGTATCGTTCCATCGGAACTGCTGACGGTAGTACCGTTTGCAGCCCCAGTTACAGCAATGTTCTTTGCGCCGAGCAATTCACTCCCAGCACCGAGGACTTTCGGCTTGGCGGGGCGGCTAACGATGAACTGTTGGGTAGAGCCGATCTTTGAGAAGGTCGCTTGAATTACAAGGTCTTCTTTGAAGTCACCATTGTTGTCGATCTTAAACTCGTAGAGGGCGTTTGATGCAAACCCGACATTGAGTTCACCTGGGACGGTAAACCCGTTAACTGTTGCTGCCAAGACGACCTTACTTGTGTCGGCGGGGCTGACGAACGCGAACACATCGAGAAGGTCTAGAGCCTTATCTTCGCTAATAAGCGGAGCGTCCTTATGATCGGCGGCAAATACCGAATTGGCGAGGGCCAGCAGGGCCACAGTGCACGCCAAGGCAAAGCCACGAACCGATGTTTTCGAGATAAAGGAGCTGCGCATATGTTTTACCCACGAAATTTTTTGAATTAACTGACAATGAAGCGTGTAGACTATCCCAACCTTGCAACTCAGAGTCAACAACCGCTTTGCGTGAAACATGGATGCCCCTGGAATTGAGTGAAGGAAGCTTCATGCTGCCCCGGGGGAAACCAATGGGGCATCCGAAACGCGTGCCTCTCACCTAAGTGCAACTACATTGAGTGCAGAGCAGCGGTACGGGCCTCGGCTATTTCGACGAGCATAGAAGTAATTGGCAGCTACAATAAATTAATGCACCACCGATCGGTACAGCCGTTCCCATTGAACTGCCAAAGGAAAGGAAAATCAATTAATTCTGGAGCCGTATCGGTTAGTTGAGATGGTAGTGGGGTGTGAATAGTTCAACAAGGTTGAAATTACCGTAGGCTACTGTTGTGAATACCCCCGGGAAAGGCGGTAAATACAGAGGAGCCAGGCGATTACGCGACCATTTTGTGCCAGGCGAAGGGTAGGGAGTTTTTAAAACTTGGAGACTTTAACGGTGGTAGAATTTTAGCTGAAGCTGTAGCACAACTCACCCACCACGTACGACCTTCCCATCCCAAAGTTCCTTCAAGAAATACTCGACTGGTGCTATCTCGACACCATCATCTGTAGTTCGCGGAAATTGCTCACGACATACCACGAACATTCTCTGCAGAGGGATCTCTTCTTTTAATGCTAGCAGTCCCTTTGTCTCTTTTTTGCCGGGACGCGCTGATGCTTTCACTTCGATAGCAATATCGGTACCGATAAGGAAATCTACCTCAATTTGAGATTGCGTTCGCCAATAGTGGAGCGGAACATCTAACCGCATATAGCTTAAGTATGAACGTAGCTCATGGAAGACAAGATGTTCGAGGCTGCTGCCGAGCATATCGTTGGAGATTGCGCGTAGGGAACGATTCAGAAGGGTATTCGTAATTCCAATATCAAAGAAATAAAATTTCGCTGAGGTTACGGGCTTTCGTTTCGAACCACCGGTAAACGCAGGGAGTTCGGTACCGAGAAGTGTATCATCGAGGACCTGGAAATACTCCCGAATTATTTTAGGGTTGATGTCCAACTCTTGACCAAGCGAGGTATAGTTTACCTGTTCACCGCTAAATGTAGCAGCGAAGGTAAGAAATCTGGAAAATCCCTCAAGCTTACGAGATTCAAATTCTCCTTGAATCTCCTCTCGGAGGTAGTCTCCCACGTATGCCTTTAGATCTTCTTCAGGGATTGGTGATGAGAGCATCGCGGGGAGATTGCCACGTAATAGGCGATCCTCAAGTTCAATCGTGGGAATCTCTGGATATACTAACGGAAAAAAATGAACCGTAAGTGCTCGGCCAGCGAGGAGGTTTGCACCTCCTCGTCGGAGTTTTCGCAAGCTACTTCCAGTTAGTATGAAGCGAAGATCCTTTCGCTCCTCGATCATCTTGTGAACCTCATCGAGTAGTTGCGGCAGCTTTTGAACCTCGTCGATAACTACCAGGGTGTCGCTTGGCCGTAGCCGCTGGCGAATAAGTTCGGGTGCTGAAGAGAGACCGCGAAAGGTCTGTCCGTCCAACAGGTCATAGTAGATGGCGTACGGGTAGGTCTCACGTAAGTATGTACTTTTGCCTGTCCTTCGAGGACCGAAGAGGAAAATTGGTAACCGTTCAGGCAGTGGAGTTAAAATTCGAGGAGCGTCCCGACCCCTCAGGGGTGGATTTGCAGATGCAAATCCGGGGTGAAAACAACTAAGCGTTCACAAAAGCGGACGACGGGCGACAAGCCCGTTGACCATGAAAGGCTCGCCTTATGATTAAAGCTGT
>JAYVGZ010000408.1:0-2963 GCA_043771805.1 Pseudomonadota bacterium | reverse complement strand
AGCTATCGCATCCTCGAGCCTTTCGTTTCCGAGCGATCGCGCCACACTCATCATGTTCAGTGCGAAGAAATTCTCCATGAATGCCCCAGCAGCAAGCATTTGAAGAGTGGCGCACTCATTCCTGTCCTTTAGAGACTTCAGCTCGACGAAAGTAAGGTTCGCAGTGGGCACCTTAAAACTACCACCCGATTCTGCATTAAACATACGAGGTGTGCCATTTTGCCACCGCAGGAGGGTACCATTCGCGCCTGTTGAGCATACTACGGCTGCGGCACATCTCGGACTCGCATTGAACGCGAATGCTGTGTCGTTCCCGATGAGAAACGTTTTTGTGAAAAATCGATCTTCGAATGACTTCAAAAACATCGCGCTGAGGTCGTCGCCGTCTGTTAGATCGGAGATAAAGAAATTAGGTTTGTCATCGTATCCCCTACGGTCGGCTACTATCGCGCTATTTCCATTCAGCCCAGCGTCTGGTGGTTTCGCTTCCAATCCGTATGACCACACTAATCCGATGCCGTCAAAAGATTGAACGTCCGGGAATTCCTTTCCGAGGCGCTCGGCAAGAGCCTCAGTATATCGTTCGAATGAATGGCTCGCTCGACCACGGTCGAAGCGGTCGTTTTTTTCCCTAAAGAGCACCCTGCAATCTTCACCGCCGAGACTATCAACAGAGCGAAACGCGACTTTGGTCTCTGAGCCCCCGATGTCTATCACCAGCACCTTCGAGTTACGCGTTGGTGGAGCGCTCGAGGGCGCTATTCCGGTCTCCTGCAACTTGCAGCCATCTTGCGAGCCGGCATTCTTAGCCAGAAATTCGGCTTGATCGAAACGCCGAGCAAGATCTTCTGAAAATTTCGATAACCCTATGCGTTGTATGGCTTCTGGAATTGAAAGAGCAAATGCTGGTACCATGGAAGTTGCTACTCACAGTTGTTTTAGCTTCGCGGAGTATACTGGCGCGGTTGACGGCAATCAATTCGACCACGATATCCGTCAAGAATCAGGAAAGACTGCGAATGAGTGCCAGGCCGTGGGTGGACTCTCGGGTGGCGATCCCTGGTACAAATTGGGTGTTCCGGTTCAAAATATAGCCAAACGGCTTACCCATTCGTCCGAGTCACCTTCGACCCTCACTTGGCTTTGAGAATATGAATGGTTAGTTGATGACTCAGGGCCTTGAGAGGGGTCGTTGATGAGCCTCGCTGTAGCCACCACGCCAATCTTCCTCATCCCCACCAGTGGCGGTACCGCTCTCATAGTGCAAAAGTTGTAGCATGCACCTCGATGTCATGATCATCGGTGGCTCTATAGCCGGATCATCCACAGCAACTCTGCTGGGGCGTCGTGGGGTGCGCATTCTTCTCCTCGATCGATCCACATTTCCCCGTCGAAAGCCGTGCGGAGAGGGGTTGTCGCAGGTCGGTTTCGACATCGCCGCTCGTAATGGCCTTTTTCCGTCAAGCGAGGACGGGATGAGCCACCACACTTTCGCTGGTTTTAAATTGACGGTAGGTGGCCGCTCGCGCGTCTTGGAGCACGTTCATACCGCTGGGGTCTCGGTAGACCGCGCGAAATTCGATTATCACCTATGGAAACAGGCTTCATCTCTCGCCTCAGTTACGGCGCTCTCAGGTGCTAAGGTAGCGAGCATAAATCGGAGCATGGATGAATCAGGAAAATTGCTTTTCTCGGTCAAGGTAGGTTCTGAGTTCTTCTACTCCAAACAACTGATTGTAGCAGACGGCAGTAACTCTGCTGTTGCTAAAATGCTGGGTATTTCAACAGTTCGCTATGGTCCGGCGCGTACGGGAGCCACGACACATTTCGTGGGCACGTTCAAAGTGCAGCCGAGATACGTGAACATCTTTATCGAAAGGGATTTTGAGGTTTACGTAACTCCTCTCTCCCGTAGCCGGCTTAATATAGCCGTACTCACGCGGTTCGATAGTAAGGTCGATATTGGAGGAGTACTTCAAGATCCCCATCTCCAGCACCGAATATTTTCCTCGATCGGGTTCAAAGGCGATATTGAGTCGCCCCCGGTCGGACGTTCGCCCATAGGCAACGCGCGTCGCTCAGGTGTCGGTGCTGAAGTCTTCCTTGTTGGAGACGCTGCCGAGGAATTCGATCCGATCGGTGGTATGGGCATGACTCACGCGCTCGTCTGTGCGGAGCTCGCAGCCTCGCAGATCCTTTCCGATCGAATCCGGAACACCTCAGCGCTCACCGCTAGCATTGTCGAATACGAACGGAAGAGGCATGCTGCAGCGAGGGCGTTCCGAGTGTTTACGAGGGTCTCATATGGAGCGCTACGATCTGCACATTTTTTTCCACCCATGTTGGACATTGTAACGTCCAAGATAGGTCACGCGGTAAGCTCCATGCTGGCGCCGCACTAGCACGTATACCGCCAGGGGGTCGTTTGCATTATGGCAATCGTTTCACACGCCCTTTCGAGTTTTTGTGCCCTCGTTGTCGCACTGAATTTCTTCTCCCAGAGA
The DNA here is from genome assembly GCA_043771805.1 of Pseudomonadota bacterium. Lineage (GTDB taxonomy): Bacteria > Bdellovibrionota_C > UBA2361 > UBA2361 > OMII01 > JAYVGZ01. The sequence goes on along the minus strand of JAYVGZ010000408.1, from coordinate 459 downwards.
GCATCGACAGCACCGCCATCTTCCGAACCTTCTGCACACGGTCCATTGTGGAATCTGCCAGCTCACATCACTGATGACCAGATCTCAGTCTCGTTTGAGGTGGATTCAACGTGGCATCTTGTTCATGGGACCACCTCAGGAGTTACCGGAGACGTATGGTTAGCGAACCCAAACGATCCGCACTCTGTACGGGCTCGTATTGTTTTCCCCATTCTCAATTTTCACACAAATAAGGAGAGTCGAGACCTTAGGCTGCTCGAGGTGGTGCATGCCGATCGGTTTTCAGTAGTCACTTTTTCGGTTCTTTCCATGTCAGCGAATTGCAATCCACGTATCCGTTCACGGGTATATTTTTGTTCGCAAATCAAAGGTGTTACGAGAACAACTTTTGCAGTCAGGCGAACCTTTCGTCGACAACGAGCTGATCGCTCGTTGACTGCTTTTGTGAACGGCTAGTTG
>JAYVGZ010000407.1:0-3529 GCA_043771805.1 Pseudomonadota bacterium | reverse complement strand
GATTAGCTCGTTGTCGACGAAACGTTCGCCTGACTGCAAAAATTGTTCGCGTAACACCTTTGATTTGTGAACAAAAATATACCCGTGAACGGATACCGGTTACCGGTTACTCACCACGAAAGACGCGCGATAAATCTCAAAAGTACAACCGACTTGATTGTTGGATCAAATAATATACGTGGACACGCCGTCACAGAAGATGTTTTCCGGTAAGGAGCCGATCTGCTCTTACCTCCAGGAGGATGCTCTCACAACAGAGTTTTTCGAGCCTAACCACTTTGGTTAGTTGCGCATTCTGGTCGGATAAGGGCAATCTTCGTGTGTTCTGTTGTCATGCAGTCAAAGTTTTTCGAGGGCATAAAGTAAATGAAGAAGCTCATTCCTCTACTTCTAGTAGTTTTTGTCGTAGCTGGCATTTGGCTTTACTCATCATCAAGGCGTGGCGCATCGATACCGACTTCAACCTCGTCGAGCTCCCCGGCCGCCAAACTTACTGAGCCATCGGGAACGCCTTCAATCAATGGATCGTCCTCAAGTGCATCACCATCTTTGGGTACAGCGGCCCAATCCAACTCGACCTCCGTTGAGGATGGTGAGCAGATACCAGACGTGAAACCTGCCGCCGAGGTATTTAAGTCGGCAGACGAGGCGCTTGCGGCCGTTCTCAAAGCCGCGAAGGACTACGATGACTCAGTCCTTGAACAGTTTACGAAACCAGGAAACGATTGTACCTGGTGCCCGGAGTTCTATCGGTCGGTGAAAGATATGATTCTGTCAACTGATACCCCCCAAGATCAAAAGAGCTACCTGGCCGAAATTATGGCAATTAGCGGTCGAGTCGAGAATGTTCAAAGCCTTGTTGAGGCAGTGAAATCTGCGAAAACATCAGAAGAAGGAGACGTCTTTTCTGAGGCACTTGAACTTTCAGTGGGTTCAGATGACGTAACGAAATACCTTGGCGACCAAATGACTTCAACAAATGAAACGCTTCGAGAATCAAGCGTCGCTGCGGTGACGAACCAAGGTTCCCGTGTTGCAGCAGAGCTATTAATAAAACACACGACGGAAAGGGGCGATCCTGACGGTTATTATTCACTGGGTATCGGCCTTGGGGAATTTATCCCCAATGAGGATGCCGTTCCAGTACTACAGGACATGGTGCAAAAACGCGATCAGTATTCGCATCTCGCCGTTAAGGCACTCATCAACGGCGGAATGGACGGTCTTCGATCGGTTTTTGACGCACTAGAATCGTCCAAAGATTCAGAAGCCGACCGTCGGATGCTAAAGGATGCTCTAGATCATGTGAACTTCGAAGACGGTCTAGAGGACTACGCGAAGAAAAAAATCGAGACCACGAAGCAGCCTGCTGCCTCGGAATTTGCAAAATCGATTCTTGATGAGTTCAGTCAGGCGAACGATGGGGCGGTTACGGGCGAGCCAGCGGCCGAGTAGGCCGGCGGGCGACCCTTATGGTTACTGGATGTACTCGGAGTTAGAGATTCCCCGCATGACCAAGCTTTCGGTGAGCGATCGTTGATATTCTGCGTCGCGAGTGGTTCTCTCTCATTGAGTTCAACCACTTAACCGACATCAGTCTATTCTTAAGAGAGCGCCAAATCGTTGATTCCTAAACAAGATGCGCCGATACCTTACAGTAGTAAGAGAAGTCCGTGCCAGAACTGTACTGACCTTGAGGTATAGCTGTCGCACGCTGACCCTGCTGGAGAGGTGCTTGTGGGAAAAGAAGAGCTCGGGGCAACCGTTGGTAACTTTGCGAGTCGTATTCGTCGCAAACTAAAAGAGCAAGAGGTTCAACAAACCAACAACAACCGCGCTGCGGGTCAGCGTCAAGCCTTAATGCTGAAGGCGATGACCGGAGTTAGGAAGGCCCTCCAGGAAGCAGCAAAGATCTCTCTCGGTAATCGCTTCTTCTTCGAGCTCGAGATAAGCGACCTGGAAGGATGGCCGAGGCTTGAACTTAAGTTGATAGATTCTTCAACTCCTGACCTGAGATCGCAGTCACTCATTGCTACCGCTAATGATCGTAATGAGCTGGGCACCCTTCAGCTACAGATGCGTAGTGGGGAAGTGTTAGGAAGGGTTCACCTCCACGATGAGGAGGAATTCCATCGGCTGCCTCTTATAATGAAAAAAAGCTTACGCTCGTTTCTTGATGTTGTAGCCGCACTCGTACTCAATCCCTCGAATCTAGAAGATAGCCTTGCTGCTCAAACTGCCCCTATTGGCGATGATTTCGACGGAGATTTTGCTAGTAGAGATTTAGCTGAAGAGAATGTTTTCTCTGCGGATGAAGGGTATTCGGGGGGTGATAACCGCGTCGAGATAGAATCGCCATCCATGAGTGCCGGGTATGCCTTTGCGGTGCCGCTTAAAGCCTGAAAAGACCGGGTTAACGTTTATCGTTATAGCTTGCAAACCTTCCGCTGTTGCTTTAACCATGTTACGAATCGTTTTATTCGCCAGTTGCGCCTCCATCTTACAACGGTGACTACTGATACCTGTCGGGTGCGTAATTCGTCTGCGACGATCCCCCCTCGCGTAACTAAAGTAACGCCTTGGTCGAGTGTGTCGCGTAACTTTAAGTTGCTATAAAGTCACTCTTACTCTCGTGTTAGAACAATTGCCTACCACCATACCCTTCAACTCAACCAAGCATCAATGATTACTGATGTACCCAGCACACTCTCCACCCTCGAGGAGCCGAAGAGCAGACTGTCTTTCTCGCACTCTGCTCTTGAGGTTGGCCTACACCGCGGTTGCATTGTTGTCGCGTTCCTGGTCCCCCTTAAGCTCTCTCTCACTTATCTTGTACTTGTTCCCCTTATTCTTTCTTGGCTTGTAGCCAGCGCAATGAGCGGCTCCCTCACTACTCAGTTTCGTTCACTTCGCGGACAACAGTTCGATCCCATCGTCGCATCTCTATGTTTGTTCGGTATTTCCCTCTGTATTAGTGCCGCACTCGGCATTAATACAGTACACAGCCTTCGTCCGATCCTATCGCTTGGCTTTTTTGCCCTCACAATATTTCTGTTTGCTCAACACGGGAATCCATCATCAGTGCTTCCGACCCTCGTTCTCGGACAATCAATTGCTGCATTACATTCTGTCTTGGAGGCAGCACTACCAAAAAGCCTCCAGTCTTTGTTCATCGGCAAAGTCACTGAGTCCGGTCAGCTAGCACTGACAATTTTGATAGCTCTTGGCCTCGCATGGCGCGGCACCTCGCAAATTGAGTCTCCTCTCTCCAGCGCACTTTTAAAGCGCCTAGGGCCGTGCACGATTCTCGTGACCGGTCTTCTTTTGGCAATCGGATTTGGTCAGGATGCGTTTTCTGGTTCGGTAGAGTTCATAACGTTAGGAATTGCTCTTCTAGTAGCGGGCGGATTTTCGATGACGATTATCAATCGCGCGCCAAGAGAACACACTCTTACCCTTTTGCTGTGGGCGATTCAATTGCCCTTACTTGTCTCGGCTCTCGTCGTAAATCTCAAACGTGGTCCCTGGG
>JAYVGZ010000406.1:0-2284 GCA_043771805.1 Pseudomonadota bacterium | reverse complement strand
ATTATGACAGTTTTAGGGGTGGCAACACCTGCGCTTTTTGGAGTCTTGATCGAGCGAAGATTCTTCGTTCCAAACATGGTGACGCAACGCGGCGCTTATCTTGTGCTGCTGGCGGGCGCGATTCTCTGCATGGCCTGGGCTGGACTGAAGTTGGGGCAAACTACTTTTACCCTCCCTCAGCCAACGGAACTATTTTTTCGAAAGCTCACTCCGCGATGGCGGAAGGTACGTATATTCATTCTCATTAAAGGGATTGCTAATGGTGGCGCAACGTTTCTGCCGGCCCTGTTGACACTCTCCTTTTTTGAAGGGCAGGGAGAGCTGGGTACTTTACAATCCTTTGGGGCCTTGGTTACGGCAGCATTCACCTATTCCATCGGACGCACGATATCGAAGCCCGAACACCGCATAGCATCTTTGGCGCTCGGGACGGCAGCGCTCGTCGTCGGCGGACTCTCTCTTGTTGTTTGGTTCGGTCCATTTGGTGTTGCTGTCTTCTCGGTTCTCTACACGTTAGGGTGGCAGATTACGTGGAGCTCGGCGAATCCAATTGCGATGCGAGCGATTGAACTGGAGGGGAGGAATGAGTCGGAAACATACCGATATCTCAGCGACAGGGAGCTGTTTTTATCGTTAGGACGATTGATCGGGATCGGAAGTTTTCTGCTACTCTATTGGTGGGGTGCTACCTTTGCGCTTCGGGTAACGCCACTCCTTCTTGCTGGCACTCAGCTGCTCGTGTTGCGAAGTGGCGCGAGAGTTGCGAAAGACGAGACCCTCTGATGTAGTCTTGCCTACAACATCGATGGAGATTCAATTGATGCGACTTGTGCTGCCTTTCACACTGCTTTTTATCGTCGGTTTCTGTTTTGGCTGCGGTGGTGGCTCGAAAGGAGATAGCGCAGCTGATGGGGCAATCTCTTTTGAGCTGACCTCTGCCACTAATGAAGATTTTGAATTGACCTTTGCGGAGGCGCGTTCGTTAGGACTCAAATTCGCTTCGCTCAGTGTTCCATGGGATGAAATAGAGCGGACGCCAGGGGTCTTTACCTCAGGTGTCTTAGGGGATGCTAACGCGTTCTACCAGTTAAAGGAGATTCCTGTTCTACTTACAATTCCTACGATTGATACAAACGCCCTGCGTCTACCCGCGGATCTTCAAGGCGAGCAGTTTTCGAGCCCCAATGTAAAAGCTCGGTTCGCGGCACTTCTCCGATTTGTTCTAAACGAGCTACGGGATACAACCCTTGTCGGAATCTCCATCGGCAATGAGGTTGATGGCTTGCTCGGCTACGATCCAAACAAATGGGCTGAGTATCTCGACTTCTTTGAATCAGGGCTTGGTGTGATTCACGCTCAGCGCAAGGGAACACCGGTCGGCGCGGTCTTGGGGTTTAGGGGATTCCTCTCGTCTCGGGCTGCACCTTTGATCGCCGCCTCTGATGTAGCGCTGGTTACATACTATCCTTTGAATGACGATTTCAGTGTACGACCGGTTACCGACGTCAGCGGAGATTTTGAAAGCATGGTTTCAGCGGCTCAGGGCAAGTCGCTGATCGTAGCGGAGTGTGGGTATCCATCTGCGTCTGAGAATGGGAGCTCGGAGGCGCAGCAGCGCGATTTTTTTACCGAGATGTTACGCGTATGGGATCTTTACAAGTCAGAGATCCCGTACCTTTTAATTTTTAGTCTTACCGACTACCCGAGCACGTTTGTTGCAGAGCTAGGGCAGTATTATCGGTTACAGGATGGGGGTTTTCTGGCCTATCTTGGTTCGCTCGGCCTTCGGCGCGCAGATGGCTCTGCTAAGGCATCATTCGAAGTGCTGCGTATGTATAGTGCCTCCCACTCGTCGGGGAATTAGCCACGATCTACTTCGACTCGCGCCTCGGATGGTAGTTACGTTCGGGGCGCGTGGTCTCTCTCTGCCAGAAATGCTCTCAGCCATGCAAGTCCAGTAGACTCGTGTAGATCCGTATCGTGGTTCTCATGCGGCGTGTTGTGTGTATCGTCTCGGGGAAAAAGCTCCCTCGAGCCCTCGGTAAGCCGACGGTCAGCGTACTTCCTTGCACGAGATCTTCGATACGGACGCGATAAGGCCGCGTTATGAAGCGCTCTCAGAAGGGCTGGATCAAGAGCAATGGTGAGGTTACTTCGAAGAGGGGAAGTCATGTCGCGCACAGCAGCAAAAAACGGCCCTGTTAAAGGCACACGAGCCTCGCGGATCGGGGTGTCGGTTTGTGCCGGAAGTGCAGTAGTGCCAGCGATAAAGGGCGCGGCTGAG
>JAYVGZ010000405.1:0-2219 GCA_043771805.1 Pseudomonadota bacterium | reverse complement strand
GCATGGTCATCAGGGGCAACCATTGAAGCGGTCTTATTCTCTCCCACCGTCATGCCAACGAGCTGCTCTTCGATCGCGGGGTTGAGTTTACCACCACCGAGAACGTCAACAAACGGTTCAGGCCGCGAGAACTCTCCATCTTCAACTTGAACGGAGACTGAGAGGGCAACGACATCACCCATCTCTGAAATTTTTCTATCTTCGATCGCCTTCAACTCGGCTTTGGCTTCGACCTGCTTCGCAAGAGCCTGCTCGACGTCAGCGTCAGCTACCAGTCTCTTCGCAACCTCTACCGAACGCCCCTTAAAGTTCGATATAACAGGCTGCGGAAACAGGGAAACCTTTGCCTTGAATTCAAGTGCCTGGGTTGGCTCTATTGATTGGAGATCTACCTCTGGGTCTCCCACGACATCCAATTTGTGCGTTTCGTAGACGGTCTTTAGCGACTCTTGAATTAGTTTCTGGGCAACTTCAACTCGGATCCGATCGCCAAGTAGTTTCTCGACCATTTTTCGTGGGACCTTACCAGGTCGGAACCCGTTGACGCGAGCTGAGCGGCTAGCTTGAGTAACGGAAGCTTCAAATTCCTTTAAAACTCGTGCCGAGGGAACGGATACCGAGATTTGCTTTGTGATTTCGTCGATATCCTCGATTGATGACTGACACTCCATAACTACTCCACCGCTTTTCGTTATAAACTAAATGTAAATCAGGCGAAGACACATCCAGAGCAAAGCTCAGTTGCCTTGACCAAAATTACGATATCTACCGCACAAACAGATACCTACGCCTACGCTGCTCAGTATTAAGGACTAACCCGGCGCCCTTTATTGCATGACAGGGGAAGATTATATATGCTCCCCGTCGCTTTATAAAGTGTTGCTTCTCGCGGGGGTGGTGGAATGGCAGACACACTAGACTTAGGATCTAGCGCCTCACGGCATGGGGGTTCAAGTCCCCCCTCCCGCATTCTTCATTTGTACCATAGAGGCGCGACCCTTTCAGAGGGGTAGGACATGACGCTAACCGCGGAAACTGAATTTCCCCCTAACGGACGCGGTTCCCGACGAGAGTGAAATGCTAGAGCCATGGTTTGTGGGGACATGTCTTTCGCCCTCCTGGGATGAGCGCACCGAACTGAGCTGGTTGTCATACGCATTAATCTGGCGTCAGGCAGCTGGAAACATTACGTGCACAGTAGAGCACGACCACCTTCGTCTAGTATCAGGTTGTCCAACTGGCTTTCTTAACAGCGTAGTCTGGGGCGGCAGTGCAGGCCCGGAGAATATTGAAGCTCGGGTGCTAGAAGTAACGAGTTCACTCAGACAAGAACTGGGCGAGGTGTCTGTTCCTTGCGAGTGGTCGATTGCGGCGACTCAGCCATATCAACAGGAGCTGCAGGATGCATTAGCAAAAAACGGCTGGTGTTTCGGTTACGAAGTACCGGGTATGACATGCGATTTGTCGCGGGATGACCCGGCCCCTCCGCTGCATGATCGGTTTACCATCGAACAAGTTCGGTCTCCGATGCAAGTAAAGGGAATTCCTCTGCCCATTCATGGAGGGATTTCATGTTGAAGAAGAAAGTCGCCCTTACCTGCAGGGCGCCTTTGAACGAGTAGCCTCACAGCCCGACTATCCCATGCGAAACTTCCTGCTACGAAACAAGGGTTCCATGATGACCTCCGGGTCAGTTCAATTCAGATACGGAACTGCGGTCATATACAACATCTGCACTCTCTCAGAAGTAGGCAAGCAGGGCGGTGCGACGCATATGGTGAATTTTTTGAAGGACGTCGCCATTCGAGAGGGCTATAGCTCTGTGAGCCTATTTGCTTTGGAGGCTGGGCGGCCCCGTTTACGAGAAGCTGGGGTTCCGTTCCAACAAAGCAATAACTCGAGTCTTTAATTTAGTGAAGTTTGACTGCGTAGGTTGACCGCATAAGGAGCACATCCAGCTCGGAAATACTCCTTATCGGGTAAGAGTCTCTGCAGCGAACCGCCCATATTTGCGAAACTCTGCTAAAAGATTGCAGAAATTCCTGAATCACAGCATCATATAGGTAATGTTTTCGCGAATTCTCGACTTTAACCGACTACTTGAACACCGTTCAATTTTCGTAAGCGTTCACGAGGGGTATTTTATTCACAAATCAGGGGCCTTACGAGGACAGCTTTAATCATAAGGCGAGCCTTTCATGGTCAACGGGCTTGTCGCC
>JAYVGZ010000404.1:0-2066 GCA_043771805.1 Pseudomonadota bacterium | reverse complement strand
CAGCAAAAAAAGCGGGTGCTTGGCCCGGCAGTCTTCACTTCGATCTCCGAGAGCAGCGGCCCGGTGTCCAGCAGCACCGCCTGCCTCACCGCAAGCTGCGCCGGCAGGGATCGGAGGTAACATCTGTCAGATAGTTGCAGCCTGACGTCATTTCCCGCGACGAGCAGGAAGACGAGGATGAGGTGCGGTTGCCTGGTTTGTCGGCCAGTTGCAGCCTGAAGTCGCTTCTCTCGTTAGGCGTCATCGCCATCTTCAGCGCATTTTGACCTATCCAGGGTATCGCTATCCAAAAACGCGCTACTAAAATCCACCGCTTTGAATTTAGCTCCAACGAGGCCATGCCAGCGGACGGTGGTAAGGTCCACCTCGGTGAGGTTTGTTTTTCTGAATTTTGCGCGCATAAATTTTGCTCCCGTAACTCTTGCGCCGCTGAGATCAGCGCGTGTTAGATCGGTTCGACTAAAATTAGCGTCTGTCAGATCTGACCACTGTAGACGGGCGTTCTCTAGATCTGCGCGGCTTAGATCCGCGCAGCGTAGATTTGCACTACGTAAATCAGCTCCCTCAAGGTCTGCATCTTGAAGAACTGCGTGGCTAAGATCTGCTCCAAAGAGATTAGCGCCTTCAAGATCTACACCAGTCAAATTTGCCCAGCTGAGATCCGCGCCACCAATATTCGCGCCTTTCATATTTGCATAACTCAAGTTGACGAAACTTAGATTCACTCCACCACGTACATCAAGCTCACTGAGGTCAGAATGTGATAGATCCAAGACTCTATCATACTGCTCAATCTTGAACGGATTCCATGCATGGCCCCTTTTTCTGAGGAGTTCAATCAAGGCGGATTTTTCAGACATAAATAGCAAATGGGTTTTAGGGTGCTTTCACAGCATTATCTGGAAATGGATTTCGTCGGAAGAACCGGTGTCGGGCGACGAGCACTTCCCTACAAGTCGGCAACATTGAGCAAGGACATGGGGTGATCCATGCTTGCGGGATAAATCGTGGAAACTCCAAAACTCGGCCGCAAACCTCGTTAATAGAGCAAGCACATAATGGCGAAGATCGGTTTCTATCATTTTGGCAACTAGTTGCAGCCTGATATCATTTCTCGTCGACGCTTTCTGGCCATTACGTGGAGGCAGCCAGAGTTTCACGTGACTGAATAAAGAGGAAAAATGTCTTCCCAAACATCTTCAGATCGGATTTGCTCCAAGTAGGCATCGAACCCGCCTTTTGTGTAGACGTGAAGGTGTGATATCTGGTGCTCAAGGAAGGAATGCGTTGAGCCGAAAGTGTACTTCTTCCCAACAAAAATCGTGCACTCGCTCACCTTCTTGGGGGCCTGAGAAATCTGGCCTTCAGCGGAATAGTCTACGACCCAAAGCATGCCGTCTGCGACGACCAAAACCGGTATGACCACCGTCGTGAGAAATTTGTCCTCGAACGGACTATGATCTTCGCCCGCGAGTGAGATCAAGTCGGACGAGGAAGCTAGAGCTTGGCTCCACTTTTCAAAAACCTCCGAGTCACCAGCTGTCAATTCTTTGCTTGGGGTTTTGCCGACCTGTGTGGTCGATTTGCCAACAAGCTCACTCTTCCTATACATCGTGTTTGCTGGCGGAAACCTGTATGAGAAGCAGCTTTCTTGACCAGTTCGCACCGCTTGATGATAAGATTCCGCTCTTCGTCTGGGGACTCGGCTGACGAGCAGAGGATAATTCGGCTTCAGGTTCTTACATTCAACAGCGAGTCGGAGCGTGCATGGCCCTCGTGTGAACTTCATCCTGATGTCGAACTGGCGATCCTTTCCTGTTAACGGGTCTTGGTATGTGCCTCCATGTTCTGCGGAGCGATCTTTTTCCAGGCAAGAGCGAAAAACGTCGATCTCGAATTGGAAGTCATCTGCCGTGTTCAAGTATGACAACAAGTCTTCCTCGGTGATTGGAGTAGTGTCTAGCTTTGGCATAAAGGTGGTTCTTCAAGGGTGGGCGTGTGATCAGAGGGATGGCTTGAGGTCGAGTTTGCCGCAGAAAAAGAGGATTCGGCACCGGTAGGCGGCG
>JAYVGZ010000403.1:0-3098 GCA_043771805.1 Pseudomonadota bacterium | reverse complement strand
GTTTCGCTTTTAATTTACGATGCAATCCCCTCTCTTCTTCAGATGCCTGGCATTTTCGGTAGCGGCGCACAGCTTAGTGTTTGCTGTAGGTGTTGGCTTTCTGAGGAAGGTGCCCGCCACGGCGTCGATCGATGCACAGTTAGTTAAAGGTGCCCTTTCAGCGCTTATCGTAAACGAAAGTGAAACGGCGAACCTCACTTCCGCACTCACCCCCCCGGCTCCTGAGCAATCTTCGGCACAGGGGGAGAGCCAAGCGGAGAAAGCACCCCCCATAGTCCTAGAGTCAGTAAAAGCTTCTCCGAAAAAGATCCACAGGCCCAAACCAAATACCCTGAAGGAACAGTCAAAAAATTCTCCAACTAGTGCTGCACCGACCAATGAACCAGATGCAGATCGCACTATTGTCGAAGGAGCGGGGGCCGGCGATCAAGGCTTCTCACTTATTCAAGCGTCGCCAGGGTATGATCGAAATCCTCGACCAAAATATCCGGAGTCAGCGAGACGAGGCGGACGGGAAGGAGTGGTACGATTGATAGTGGTTGTAGATCCAACTGGAACTCCCACCTCTGTAACGGTGTCAGCGTCTTCTGGTTTCGAGGCGCTCGATGAATCCGCAGTAGCAGCCGTGAAAGAGTGGACCTTTAAGCCAGGCAGCATAAATGGTGTCGCAGTTGCTTCACAGGTAGAGGTCCCTATTCGATTTTCGCTGAAGGATGCAAACTCTGCAAAGCGGTAGATTGTTCGGCTATGCCTATTTGACGATAGTCTCGACACCTCCGAGCGCCGCTCGATAACTCACGAGCGCCCTCTTAAAATCCAAAACGGTATCAATCTCGCGAATGGCAGCATCAGCCGTGGTTTGCTCTCGAAGATTGATAAAGATAAGGTTGCTGTCACCCTGCTGAAACTTCGTTCGCTCGCCCTCCTCCAACTGCTCGGCAAGTGTTAGCTCTCGCCTTGCGACATCAACGCGTTCCCTCGAGATCTCTATTGCATTGAGCGCATCTTGTACCTCGACTCGAATCCGATCACGTAAGGCTTCCGCCTGTGCATTCAACTCACGAGCCTTCGCTGAATACTGGTCTATCCTGCCTTGTTGATTCCGAGTTTGAAGTGGAACCTCTAGCATCATACCAATCTTGAGCTCGGTTTCATCACGATTTGAACTTCCAGCACCCAAGTCACGCGCGACGTAACTTTGAAGATCTAGCTTTGGAAGCAGGTCATTCTCTGCCAACGCGAGCTCGACTTCCTGTTGCTGAATTAACCCAGTAAGTCGTTGCAATTCTGGTCGCCCGAGAAATGCCTCGCCAACTCGATCATCAACCTGATTCATTCCTGGTGGGAAAAGAAGGGGGATCAATTTTGGTGGGTGGGCACTCGTCACCAGGCGCGGCTTTCCGTCGACATCTCGGTAAAAAAATGACAATTCAAACTCGCTTTTCTGTAGGGCTCGTTGCCCGGAGAGGAGCTGTGATTCGCGCTGTAGCACCTGTCGCTCATTGTCCGTTTGATCGAAGCGTGCGATATCACCCGCCGAGGCCCGTCGAGTGAGTTGCGCGTCGCGATCTTTGGCCACCCGGAGCAGTTTCTCGAACACTCGATTCTTTCTGTGGGCGGCAACCCACTCCCAGTAGGCAAGCCCCGCCGCCCGAGCGAGATCGATCCTTCGAAGGTTCAAAGAGAGCCCCGCCACTTCCTGCTGCACTGTTGATTTTTGAATTAGTGCTCGACGCTTATCGATATCTCTATCTCTCAGAAGCGGTACCTCAAGACCAGCTCGCACCTCGCCTTCCTGATTGGTGTTGTTGTAGTCGTCGTAGATTGGAAAAGTTCCTGAACTTTGTCGATATCCCCCCACTAACTTACTACCCAGAAACTCAAAGGGTTGTTCCGCTTGCATGTTGTAGTATGTCCCGGAATATCCGCCCGTTGCATAATCAACGAAATCACCTCTGATTAATCGATCGAAGCTGCCCTGCGCAGCGAGCCTCTCGCCGTCAGCCCCCACGCGCTCCTCTATTGCGGCTGTAATGAGGGGATGAAACTGAACGGCCGCACCCACAACGTCTTCCAAAGCGAGGGTCTCTTCCCCTGAGTTAGCATCTAGTGACTTGAGTGTGATCGACTTTCCAGATGTACCGCGATCGCTCCGTTCATCAGCAAAGCTGTCGTAAGCGCCGGCGATTGCCAGCACAAATATCGGTACAATGTATCTCATCTCACTTACCTTTTTGAAGCTCCGGCGGCGCTGAGGCAGTGCTGATCGGAAACGCATTAAAACGCCTCCACAACTCCCATCCAAGCTTCACTGAATCCAACATGACCCAGCCTACTGTGCGAACGCCTTGCCGCAGGAAACGGCTCTCTGGCCAATGTTCTTCATCTTCCGGTACTACTAATACTCTGAAGTTACCTTTGCCATTATCGCTCGCGTCTATAACGGCTATCACTCCTCCGAACGTACCAACCGCGACTGAGGGCCAGCCACTAAATTGCACAGCAGGCCATCCCTCAAACTGCAAACGAACATGGCGTCCAATACTGATGATAGGCAGGTCGTTCCCTTCGACAAAGAGCTCGACCGCGCGAGATGTGGTGTCTGGAACGACCAAAGCGAGAAGGTCGCCTTGTTTAACCATGACCCCTCCTTGCGGAGCCAAAATACGCTGAATGACGCCATCCCTGGGTGCAACCATTCGTTGTGAAGCCTGCCGCGCTAACCTCGTCTCAATGCGAGCTACCTCTGCCGCAGCCGACGCAACATCTCCTAAAAATTTTGCTTCTTCGATCTCTGACAATTCAAAAGATCGCCGAGAACTTAACCCCTCATTGAAGAGCGAGCGCTGCCGTTCGACGTTACGTTGAGATGCCTCGAGAGATTTCTGTGCCGCATTCAGCTTTGCAAGTACGGCATCGCGTTCAAGCTGTACTCTCTGGAAGAAATTCGGGTCTATGTCGGCGATCTCGACGATGAGATCGCCTTTCTTAATGCGGCTGCCTTCCGATACGTGCCACCCCACAATTTGGCCATCTACCGTCGCTTCTAAGTGTTGCTGGCGGTCATTGGGAGAGTACGCAATCACGGTGCCCGCACC
>JAYVGZ010000402.1:0-2498 GCA_043771805.1 Pseudomonadota bacterium | reverse complement strand
GAACGGCTAGTTGTTTTCACCCCGGATTTGCATCCGCAAATCCGCCCCTGAGGGGCTGGACGCTGCTCGGACTTTAACTCCACCCCCTGAACGCTTACGAAATACGTAATGATTCCCCTATGGATTCTCCCATGCTTCGCGCGCTCCCAGAAGCGCTTGACTGTGTCGTTGTAGAGTGGAGCTATACCTGGCCTGCAATGTAGTAGGTCCAAAAGTACCGAGTTACGCCTGTCCGCCCCGAGCTACCGACTCAATGTACTCGCCATACGTAGCCAGGTCGTAATTGTCGGCAGTCTTCGTGTTGAGGTCGTTCAGCACAACGCCAAGTATTCGGCTTCCAGCGCGCAGCAAACGCCTCCGCGCCTCCTTAGCAACTTTGCGTTCCGTGATGCGGCTGCGCACGACAAGTAGTACTCCATCGACAAGTCTAGAGAGCAGGAGTCCATCTGCTACCGGTAACACAGGGGCCGAGTCCAGAAGAATAAAATCGTACTCCGTTAAAGCATCAGTAAGCAGCTGCTTCATCGAGTTTGATCCAAGCAGCTCAGCAGGGTTCGGCGCGCGGTTGCCGGCCAGAAGAATATCGAGCCCCGGCAATGATGTGCGGTGGATAACTTCCTTCATGGCACAGTGCCCAGCAAGGCAGTCAGTTAAACCCCTCGCACTCGGCGGCAAACCGAACAAGGTGCCCAGCCTCGACATACGAAGGTCCCCGTCGATCATCAAAGTTCGGTGCGATGCCTGGGCTAAGGTCGCAGCTAAATTTGAGAGGATAGTTGTCTTACCCTCGCCTTTAACAGCGCTGGTTACCATGATGATGCGCGGAGCATGGTCAGCAGACGAGAGTAAAATACCAGCTCTAATGTTCCTGAGCGCCTCTGCAACAGCATCAGGCGGGTTCTCTATCGTGATGACATCACCGTGTATTCGCTCACTTCCAGACGCCTCGATACCACTGCCGGACGAAGGAACGGGGTGAATGTCAGCTGTTGGAGAAACATCTTTCTTCTTCCACGGAAGAGCACGGGCCAACAGCGACTTTCGCTTCTCTGCCGCGGAGTCTACGAGTTCACCAAATTGAGGAACTGCTCCCAGAACCGGAAGGTCTAAGATCGCGGGAATATCGGTGCTGCCCTTAAGGGTGTTATCCAGTGACTCTAAGACGAGCGCTGCCATGAGTCCTGCAACGACTCCAAGCAGCGTTAGAAGCACGATAATCAACTGTACTTTGGGCGCGCTTGCCGATGTTGGAAGTGTCGCGTAATCGGAGATAAAAACGGTACTGCCGGTGTTTGCAGAGCTAATCTCGATCTCTTTCACTTGCTTTAGCACCGACTGGTACAGATCTCGCAGCGAATCAGCCTCCTTACGAAGTATGTTGTACTCGATTAACCGCTTCGAGACGTCCTGGGCATTCGCGGTTTCTCCAGCGATCTGCTTACGAAGCTTCTCTTCTGTCGATCTGTCCGATTCAAACTGGCTCTGAAGACCTTTCGCTGCTCGTTTTCTTTCATCAGCAAGTGCTTTTCGGATCGAGTCGATCTTGGCACCAAGCCCAAGCATATCCGGATGAGCTGGGGTTATACGCTGTCCCAACGTTGCATACTCAGTTTCTGCCTGCCTCAGCGCGCTAACGAGTTGGCGGGTCGTATCATCGTCAAACGCCGCGTTCTCGTTGATGCCGAGCGACTTCGCTTGGTCTAACACGCTCTCTGAGCGAACGCGTCTGCTTGTTGCTTGCGCTAAGAGCTCTGCAAGCCCGTCAATTTGTTTGACGATAGAGCCGTTTGCCTCACCTTGTGCCATTGAAATGAGCTTGTTGCTCTGAGCATATTCCGCAAGAGCTCGCTCGGCGCTAGAAACCTTATCTTTAAGATCTGTCGCCTGCTTCTGAAGAAGTACGAGGTTTGCTGCCGATGACTGCAGCCGTTCCTGCTGCAAATGTTCGATAAAGCCAGTTGCATGGGCGTTCGCTATACGTTGAGAGAGCGCAGGGTCGCCCGTTGTCACGCTGATGCTAACCAAGTTTGTCTCATGCACTGGATTAATGTCGATTAAGCCCAGGTAGCGGCGGATGACCCTTGGATGGTGTACAAAATGCGGATCAAAGTCAGCTACGTTCAATTTTGATGGCGCAGGACCAGTAATGGCTTTCTGAATCTTTGAAATTGCTCGCGATAGGAAGGATTTTCTCGCCGCAAAGTAAACCTTAAGGTCGGCGTCAAGGTTATCGCGCGATAAGATCTCATCAGCGAGCCCGTCTAGCTTCAGCTTCGCCACGGTAGTTTTCTGGTACTCAACCTTGCGAGAGTCGGTGCCAAACATTACCTCTGACTGTACCCCCGATAGAATCGGAGCGTAGCCACGGAGCTCAACGGTCGTATCAGAAGTAAATTCTGGAGGGGTGAGTAGACAGTAGGTTACCCCACAACCGAAAAATAGTGCCGTTACTGCGGCGATTAACCACACCCTCTTTCGGGCGAAACTCAGAAGAGCAA
>JAYVGZ010000401.1:0-2791 GCA_043771805.1 Pseudomonadota bacterium | reverse complement strand
TGTTGGTGCTTGGCCTTTCAGGTGGCACATGGCGCCTTTGGGATACCGATGCCTACGTGCTGGTGCCGGCAGGCCGCTACCTCTACCTCCCGGGTACCGCGCTCTTACTCTTCTCGGCCGGGATGTGGCTGCTCAGGCGATTCGGTACCAGGGCTTTACGAGATGGGGGGAATCTCGAGAACACAGGGATTCGTCAATTCTGGGGCATCACGGTTTCAGCGTGTGCGCTCATTATACTCTTTTTCTCTGACTGGCTGACCCGTCCGTATGGCTTCTCTCCCGGAGCCCTGGTACGTGGCCACATTATTCTGGGTACTCTGATCACTTGGTTCTTACTTTCACGGGGTTGGGGAAGAAGTGTTGCCTGGTACTCAATCGCCGCGGCGGTACTCCTCTTTTGGTCTTTTACCTTGGCAGCGGACGGCCGACTTTTATTCTCAGATGACCATGCGATGTTTCTCTTCCGGCTTCAGCTCCTTAAAGAGAATTTTCCATCCATCCCGTTTTGGAGCCCCCTCTGGAATGGTGGCTTTGATGCCCGCGACTTCTTCGCAACCGGAGCGCTCAATGCATTCCTCCTTGCTGCTCCGCTTGTTTATGCTTTTGACGTAACGTCAATTTACAACACGATCGTCGCTCTCATTTTGTGGGGCGCTACCCCACTCTTTAGTTTTTTTGCTGCTCGAAGACTCTCTGCCGATCGCACAAGCGCATCGTTGTCTGCTCTCCTTTCGATGTGCTGCAGCCTCTTCTGGTACCGCTGGGGGCTGAAATACGGAACTATGGGATTCGTCGTAAGCACATCTCTTTTTCCGCTCGTAGTAGCCCTTGGACAGAGGTTTCTCCTCGCTCACCACCTTGCACGGTGGGAGATTCCCACCTGCGTGATTACGCTTACTCTGATGCTGCTCTGGTCGCCATCAGGTATTGCGCTGGCACCGCTCTTCGTCGTTGCGCTCCCGTATACGATCCGAATTCTACGATCGCGCCGGCACGTGCTAACGCTTCTGCTGATCGCGGCCCTCAATATTCCGTGGATGGTAATGTTGTGGCGTGTCTCTGCTGTGACCCGCTTCCTTGATACTCCATCGCACGCTGTTTCCCCTGGTAAGAAGGCGCTCAATCAACAAGGTGAGGATGGCGTCGTTAAAGATTCCACTCAAGCGCTCTCCTTGGAGGCAGCTCAGGAGACTGCCGCACCAAGTCAATCGCAAGTCGGCGCTTATCGCTTCAAAGGCGGCTTTAATCTTTGGCGTAGCTTGAAGAGCTGGCAGGAGGGGGCATCTGCCATGAACCCCCTCCTTCTCATAGTAGGTATCCCTTCCCTGCTGACCTTACCTGCTGGTTTGCAACGGAGAACTTACGTCGCGCTTTCTGTCTGGCTAGCGCTCCTTGGTTCGGTGGGCGTTACACTTTTGCCGCAGCTTGAGTTCGACCGCATGCTTGTTATGCTTTCAATGCTCCTTTGCTATCCCGTGGCTCGCCTCATCGGAGATCTCTTTTTACTGCAAGGCGCACCACTCACGACTCGCCTATCGACGAGCGTTATCGGCGGTTTTCTCTTTGCATCTCCTTTCTGCATGTCAACAGTTCTCTTGAACCGCACAGTAGAACAGTACTTTTTCGCCAGCTCCGCAGTGTCGTCGCTAAGCAAGGCTATCAACGAAAATGCGTCCGGCGGTCGCGCACTCTTCACTGGCTGCGTTCTCCACCAGTTAAGTGGAGGTCATCTGGCACCCCTCGCTCTATGGAGCCACTCGTCAATCGTTGCATCGAGCTATGCTCATAACATCTGGCGGTATGAACAACCGATACCGAAGAGCTTTAT
Source organism: Pseudomonadota bacterium (assembly GCA_043771805.1). GTDB lineage: Bacteria > Bdellovibrionota_C > UBA2361 > UBA2361 > OMII01 > JAYVGZ01. The sequence goes on along the minus strand of JAYVGZ010000401.1, from coordinate 963 downwards.
GGATCGCGACGAATCAGGAATTACAGAGTTCTTTGATCTAATGAACGCCTCGATCATTCTTGCGCACGAACCGTACTGGAAGAAGTTCTTCGAAAGATTTCCGGAAGTTTACACCGAGATCTGGCGCGGTGAGGGTTTCATTGCCTACAGGCGCCCTCTTTTTATCCCCTCGTGGACCACAGTCGGCGAAGCAACGCTAAAAGAGCAGACCTCACACTCACTCACCGTAGTACCAACGACACCCAGTGTTGTCCTTAAGATTAAATTCTTTCCATTTCTTGAAAGTAGCTCGTGTGCCATTCGCAAACAGTCTGTGTCACCGGAGATCGACTTTGTGGCTCTTGATGGATGCATTCCCGGAACACCCGTCACAATTCGTAGTATATCTCCGGTGCAACGTCTCTTCCTCAAGGCAAATTAAGGGATGAAGTCGCCCACTACCTTGTCGCTCTTCTGGTGCTCGCTGTCTGTCTTACTGGCCTTCATAGCTTCGTCGGCCCTTCCGCTCGTCGATATCAGTTATACTCACGAGCCCGCTCTCTGGTTTCCGCTCGTTAACGGCCTGAGCAATTCATACCACTCCTGGAGAATAGACCCCTTGCTTAGCACCCTCCTCTCACTGAGAGGACAGACTGCGGCTTCAGATGGCGTACCGCTTAGTATCTCCGTGTTTACTCTGGGAACGGGTTTGCTAGCCCGACGTATTCGGCCAGCCCTTCGACACACCCCAGCGACTCTTTGGTTAGGTGCAGCGTTTTCGACTCTCTCGGCGGCTTTGATTGTGGGGAGAGATTCGGCTGCGTTCGGTACCTTAGCGTGGATTCCTCTCTTCAGTACTGTTCTAGGAGCCGGTATCACTGCTGCTCGCCGCGGCTTACTGGGCGCAGCAGCGCCGCTTTGGGTCGCGCTCCTCTTTACCGCCGTCCAAAACAGTCATAGCGCAAATCAATTGTCGGTCATGTC
>JAYVGZ010000400.1:0-5535 GCA_043771805.1 Pseudomonadota bacterium | reverse complement strand
GACATGACTGTGGCTCGGGAGCTAACCCCAATCTTATCAAGGTTTATACATCCCGTTATCCTTCCATTTTGGGTCTCCCATCGACTAACTCAGGAAGATAGTACAAAAACCTTCTTTTCAAGCCTCGTTCGGGGGGCAGACTTAGCCGAAGTCTTGTATTAGACTGTTCCCATGTTCCGCCGCGCTAAGCACCTTTCCGCTCCCAGTCTTCTGCTCGCAACACTTCTTATTTGCTTTTCGGGGTGCTCAGCGGTCTCACAAAAAGCTATTCCAGGTGAGGGGCTCCAACGAGGGGCATGTAACCCGCTTCCGTGTCTTACCATACAGATCCAAGACCCGATCGTGCTCCCCGAGACTATCAGTGCAGAGGCGTCGAGTGCTATCGGGGCTTACGTTAACGGGCTTCTTTATTCTCCCATTGAAACCGATACCGAAGCAGAGCGTTCAAAGGCTGCGTTGATTCAGGAGGTCTCTCATCGCTTTGAAGAGGAATCTGCAGCAGGAAAGCGAGGAAGCCAAAGCACCGCGTGGCAGTTAACCAGAGCTGCAAAGATCGTTTTTCAAAACGAAGATGTCCTAACTATCGATGCACGAAGCCAAGGCTATCTAGGCGGTGCTCACGGCTTTGACGAACGCACGTTGGTCACCTTCGATCTCAGAGACGGTCACAAGGTTGGGCTCGATGAACTCATTACGCCGAATTCGCGGTCGGTGCTCGCCTCAGTTGCTGAAGTCGAATTTCGTCGCGTTCGTAACGTGCCTGCAGGGCAATCGCTTCAAGAGGCGGGTTTTTCGTTCCCACCCGGCGAACCGTTTAAGATACCAGAGAATTTTGGAGTTACCGCATCGGGGCTCGTTATCTTTTACAACCCGTATGACATAGCCTCATTTGCTCTCGGTGCGACTGAAGTAACGCTACCCCGTGAGGCTGTAGAACCTCTGCTGCGGTCCAATTCACCCCTCACTGCTCGATTGCTTGCCCCTTCTGACTCAACCTTATAACGCTGACTGTACAGGAGCCGACGTGCTACTCAATCCCGCCATCCCCGCGCTTGTTCTGGCCCCGATGGATGGCGTTACCGATGCTCTGATGCGTGAATTCTTAAGTGAGCGTTCGCCTTACTCCTACTGCGTCAGTGAATTTATTCGCGTCAATTCGGAAGCGCCGAGTGCAAAGACATTCGCAAAAGATATCCCAGAGCTCAAGACGGCGTGCCGAACGGCAGCTGGTACCACCGTGCAAATTCAAATTTTAGGGGGTAATCCTGACGCGTTGGCAGAGGCCGCAGCCCGAATCGTACAGCTTGGGGGGTACGGAGTTGATATCAATTTCGGATGTCCAGCACCTACTGTTAATCGGCACGACGGAGGAGCGACACTTCTGAAATATCCTCACCGCATTGAAACGATTGTTTCGTCCGTTCGATCTGCTGTGCCAATAGAACAGCCAGTATCGGCCAAATTGAGGCTTGGTTGGGATGATGCTCAAGCGATTCACAAAAATGCGGAGGCTGCTGCTCGCGGGGGCGCGTCGTGGATAACGATTCACGGCAGAACAAAGATGCAAGGGTACACCCCGCCTGCGTACTGGGGGCCGATCGGTGAGGTTCGACGCTCTCTGAGTATCCCAGTTGTTGCCAACGGCGAAATATGGAGCCTCGATGACCTTAAGCGTTGTGAGGAAGTGACAGGGTGTCGGCACTTTATGTTAGGCCGGGGCGCCCTCGCAGAGCCTGGGTTAGCTACGCTTTGTGCGGCTTACCTTCACACCCCCATCGAACGGGTGAGGATGCCGCTCTTTGGAAGTTCAACGGAAAGATGGAGTGAGCTTCTGGGAAGTCTTGTGAATCTCTCTGCGACGCGAGGGGAGAGTGATGCTCGAACACTCTCTCGCTTAAAGCAGTGGCTTAACTACGCGTGTAAGAAAGGTGGTGCTCACTGGTTCTCGGAGGTAAAGCGCGCAACCACGACTGGTGACCTGTTGTCGACGCTCCACCTGTTATCTTTAGGTCGCGACATTCCACTCTGTGCGACCGGTATTGAGAGATCATAGGCGAATCGTGGTAATGGATGCTCTCTTCCAGACAGCAAAAGAGTTGGCATTGCCGCGCGTTTGGTCAGCAGGTGTTGAATTGGCCCGTAATGGTGACTTCCAAGAGGAAGGAACAGCCTCTCCTGATGAGCGGCAGTTCAGAATTATTCGCGGAGCGAGGGATCCTCTAATAAGAGTTTCTCTCTCCGAATCAAATGAACTGTGGCAGTGCGACTGCGGGTTGGACGATGACCCGTGTATGCACGTGGTTGGAACTATTATCGCAGTTCGGCAGGGGCTCGGATCCGGAAGATCCCTTGTGCGCAGTAGTAGCGCCGCCTCTGGTACGGTCTTATATTCATTCTCGCGAAATTCCGGGAGACTTTCATTCTCGCGCTACCTCGTGTGGGAAGATCTCAGGGTGCAGGTTGTTGGTTCACTCGCTCAATCGATAGAGCTTGCAACGAAAGATGCCGCAGTCCGTCGAGCCGTAGCGGTGTCGAAAGAAGAGATGAATCTCGATCACGTTCTTGGAGTGCGTAGTGACGGGGTGCTTGAACCGAAGGTGATGCGGCTACTCCTGCCAATGCTCGCCCGTATTCAGTGCGTCGTCCTTGACGATCAGCCTCTTCTGGTTTCTGGCGAGCCACTGCTCCCTCGTGTTGAGGTGTTTGATGAAGCCGCGGGGTTTCGACTTCAGAGGACTTTTGACATTCCCGTGTTTGAGCTGTTTGAGAACGGTGCCATCTTGTGCGGAGCTGAAGGTGGAAAACAGGAGTTGCGAGCGGTTGAGGATTCGAGCCTTTCTGCTGAAGAGTGGCGACTGCTTGCCGGTGACGGCGCGTTCTTTCCGTTGCAGCGGGCCACAGAATTAGCGAGCCAGATCCTTCCAGCGTTAGCAAGCAAGGTTCACGTTGAGATCCGCAGCCGCGCACTTCCAAGGGCTAGGAGGGTACTTCCGCACGTTGCAATTGAGACCATCTCTGATGATCGCGGGGAGAGTTTGACCGTCGTGCCGCACCTTGTCTACGGAGATCCGCCGATAGCAGAAGTTTCTAAACGGGGATTGCGCTCTCTCTCAAAGACGGAGGTCCCCGTGCGAGATCTCGTAGAAGAGGCGCGACTGACCCGCGATCTCACCCAGAGGTTAGGGCTCGCACTCCATGAAGGAAAGCAGTTCACCGGGGAACAGGGGGTGTTGTTCTCAAAGCGTCTTAGTGGTTGGAGTACGTTCGGCGCTGGAAAGAGTATCTTTACTCCAGCCGCGAGTCTCTCGCCCCAGATACGGGGTGAAGGAGGGGTCTTCTCGTTTCAATTTGCAACACCCGACGGCATTGGATCCGTAACTTTCGATGAGGTGCATAGAGCATGGCAGAGGGGCGCATCGTTCCTTCCCATCCTTGGCGGCTCGTGGGGAGCAGTTCCAACAGCGTGGCTTGCTTCACACGGTGATGTAGTTGCTCGACTCCTCGCCGCAAGAAATGCAGCGGGAGAGATCCCACCATCGAGAGCCCCAGAGCTGATCGCGCTCTGTGAGGAGGTTGGGATAGCAATCCCTGATTATTTCTCTGGGATGAAAAGGGCGCTTACCGACATTGCCACCATCCCCGATGCCGTACTCCCAGCAGATCTCACTGCGTCACTAAGAAGTTACCAGCGAATCGGAGTAAATTGGCTTTCGTTTCTTCGAAGCATTGGTGTTGGAGGAATGCTCGCCGATGATATGGGGCTTGGAAAAACGGTGCAGGCGATCTCCATTCTCTCGGGTCGATCATTAGTAGTAGCGCCAACCAGCGTGTTGTACAGCTGGGAAAAACAGCTGCGGCAATTTAGGCCACACCTCACGACGAATCTTTATTACGGTACCCAACGCGCCCTGCGCGATGATGCAGACGTGACTCTCACCACCTACACCATCGCTCGCATCGAGGTAGAGGCGCTCGAGGCGATCGAGTGGGATACGCTTGTTTTGGATGAGGCCCAAACGATCCGTAATCCAGAGGCGCAAATAACGCAGGCTATTCATAGATTACGTGGGAAATTTCGGGTGAGCCTCAGCGGAACACCAGTCGAAAACTCGTTGCAGGATCTCTGGAGCCAATTTCAATTTCTTAACCCAGGCCTGCTCGGTTCGCGGGCAGAGTTCGAGAGAGACATAGCGCGGCCTGTATCTGAGGGCGACAAGCGCGCAATTCAGAAGCTTCGCACCAGAGTGCAACCATTCACCCTACGCCGCTTAAAACGAGAAGTTGCGAGAGACCTCCCGCCAAAAACAGAAGTGGTAGTCGAGTGCGAGCTTACAGAGCTCGAGCGGCGAACGTACGAGGGGATACTGCTTGCGTCACGATCCGAGGTGTTGCAAAAGCTCGAAAGCGGGGAGGGTGTATTCTCGATTCTCGAGGTTCTTTTAAGGCTGCGGCAAGCCTGCTGTCACACTGCGCTCATCCCTGGTTGTAATGCGAGATCGTCCAGTAAGATTGATCTTCTTGTGGAGCTGCTGAACAGCTCTATCGAGCAGGGGCATAGAGCCCTCGTCTTTTCTCAGTGGACGTCGCTTCTAGATTTAGTTGAACCTCATTTGGATGCTCATCAAGTGCGTTTCTCCCGAATCGATGGTGGAACGTCAAACCGCGCTGAGCTTGTCGAAGCGTTTCAAGCTGTTGATGGGCCCGATGTGATGCTTCTCTCCCTCAAGGCAGGAGGGCTCGGCATCACCCTTACAGCGGCAGATCATATCTACATCTTAGACCCGTGGTGGAACCCCGCCGTTGAAGACCAGGCCTCCGACCGCGCCCACAGAATCGGCCAGGAGAATCCTGTCTTGGTGCACCGACTAGTCGCGCGTGACTCGATTGAAGAGCGAATTATGGAGCTGCAGAACAAGAAGCGGGCCCTTCTTTCAGCAGCGCTTGGTGAGGGCGGGGAGGTATCACTCTCTCGGGATGAGCTTTTACGGTTGTTGGAGTAGGGTTCTGGGGATGGGCGTGTGAACGATGCACGTTAATCTCTAATCGATGGAATCACGATCACCTCTGCTTTCCCCAAGCGCTCACCCAATTCAGCTTTGATCGACATAACGCATTCATGCACTCGGTGAAAAGGCGGGTGTCCCTCAAAACTCAAGAAGATATCAATAAACATCTGGGCCCCAGATCTCCTTGTTCTTATCCGTTCAAGCGCAACGTACCGGTCTGAGTGTCCCGTAAGTGTCGAGAGAATAATGACTTGAACCTTCTCATCTACTGAGCGGTCGATCAGGTCAGGCATGGACGTAGAAACCATTGAGTAGGATGAGTACAGAAGGAACAGGGAGAGAACAAGGGAACCTATAGGATCGAAATAGAAGCTTACGGCACTCTCACTGAAAATCATTGATAGCCCGAGAGAGAGGGTAACAACCGTAGTCGCGAACGTTTTCGCTCTGAAAAGCTTCCACTGAGACTCCATTACCGGCGAGGGAGATACCAGGTAGAATCGGTAATCCTTCAGCCACAGGAATGCAT
>JAYVGZ010000399.1:0-5586 GCA_043771805.1 Pseudomonadota bacterium | reverse complement strand
CCACCACCCGAACGCTTACAATCCCGTCATAGATGACATATTTTTACAATCGAATCAAGAGGTTATCGCGTTGTTTGAGAGCTATCGACGCTAGGTATTAGTGCGAGGCAGGGACCCAGGATTTTATCGTCTTTAGGTTTGACTCTAGAAGGTTAGTTTCAAGCACGACCAGCGGTAGATCGGTTATGTACATCTCTTTCTTCACTTTAGAAGCTATCTCTTGACCCACCGCGCCGTCTGTTATTGAGATGGGAGTGTACGGAACGCTGGCACCATCAAGCTCTGCTAGGAGGGTTGTACAGGGCGCACAGTTAGGACCTACAATCACAAGCGGTATGCCAGGTGCTTGCGAGAAGTTAAAGCGAGCAAACATGTCATTTCGCTCTTGCTCAGATTTAAACAGCCTCCAGCTGGTGGTAGGGGGGATACTGCGCATGAGAACCACACCAATGATTACCGCCAGTATGGGAACGAATGCATTCCACCGCTCGGCAGCACCGTTCAGCGCACCCGTAAAAATTCTAAACACTCGCTGAGTTGCAGTTTCTTTCCTCATTTCCCCTTTGAGTTTTTTGCTGGGCGAGCGGGGACTGACGAAATATCAAGTGTACCTGTTGTTACTCCAGGTTCTTTTGGTACCTGAGGCCCCCGGTGGTGGTGGTTTTCCGTGTGGTGAGTAACGTTCGGTCGGTGTCCAGGGCGGCGCTCGACAGGTATCAGCGGGCCGAGGTCGTAAATCAGAAGCGGAGTTGGAGTTGCTGCTACCTGTTGAATGATGACTACTTGGTTCTGCGCACCCGGATTTGCAACAATAGCAGTTGGTGCTTTTTTGCTTTCTTCCGCGCTCTTCACAAGCCGCGCACTTGTAATTCTTGAATCGAGTGTTTGATCGAGCGCACGCACGACCTTACGACAGTCGGGGAGTGAAGTTGAAGAATTGTGGCACACCTCCTCTGCCTCGGAGATATCAAGATCGATCCCGGATTTACGTCTCTCGTTTAGTAGCTTGGTCCGAAGCTCATGGAGAAGCATCTTCTTCTTGCCACGAAGAACTGATTCCTCACGGTCCTCGATCGAGCGGGTCGGAACGGGTTTGGGAGTAGCTAGCTCGTCGCACGTCTTGTTGGTGAGCACACCGTTGCAGTTGTGTACGTCGGCAGAGGAATCTAATGCCGGAAACAGCATGACCAACAAAAACCACGCAAATGGAGTCCAAGGAGAAATTTTCCAAAAATCTCTGTGTTCGGTATTTGACATATCAGTTTATTCTCCCGTCCCTGACTCACCAATTCGCTGAATGGACTAGGTGGCTATGGGGCCTCAAGGGTGCAAGTGGCAGAGTACTGCATACCGAGTTTTTGCAGAAGTGCCTCATCGTGGTCATCTCCCGGATTTGGGGTCGTTAGCAGCTTTTCGCCAGCGAACACAGAATTTGCGCCCGCTAAAAAGCACAGGGCATGCATCTCATCTGACATTTCCATACGGCCAGCAGAGAGACGAACCATAGAACGAGGCAACATTATGCGGGCCGTTGCCACGAGTCGAATGAATTCGAAAGGGTCTACCTTTTCTTCGTTGGCTAACGGTGTGCCTTCGACTCGCACAAGCATATTGAGGGGTACGCTTTCGGGGTGGGGGCTTTGTGCTGTTAGTTGGGCAAGTAACCCTACCCGATCACGGATTGATTCGCCCATCCCCACGATACCTCCACAACACACCGTCATTCCTGACTGCCGAACGGTCTCTAGCGTTTGTAGACGGTCTTCATAGGTGCGTGTAGAAATGACCGAACCGTAATACTCGGGCGAGGTGTCTAGGTTATGGTTGTAGGCGTAGCACCCGGCTTCTTTTAGCCGCTCTGCTTGACTCTTCGTCAACATCCCAAGCGTGCAGCACACCTCCATATCTAAACTTCGGACTTCCTTGACGAGATCGATGATCGCATCAAAGTCCTTGCCATCCTTCACCTCCCGCCAAGCAGCACCCATACAGAAACGGGTAGAACCAGAAGCCTTTGCAGCGAGCGCCTTTTCACGCACAAACTCCTTGGGCAAGACTCCGTGCCGCTCAACTCCCGTCTTATAATGAGCCGACTGCGGACAGTACGAGCAATCTTCGGCGCAGCCGCCCGTCTTTACCGAGAGGAGAGTCGATCTTTGGACCTCTCGATTGTTGAAATAAGTGCGGTGGACCGTCTGAGCCTCAAACATAAGATCGGGAAACGGCATCGAGTAGAGCTCTAGCGCCTCTTCTCCAGACCAGTCATGTCGGATCGGGTGCGTCTCTGATGACCTTGTCTCTGATGACCTTGTCTCTGATGACCTTGTCTCTGATGACATAGCTACGTTTCCTTTGGTTACGATAACCGACGTCCTGCTTCGTCAGCCGACGATATAAATACCCACAACAAGTTCCAAAATTCGAAACTATCGTGTTTCGAAACTATCGTGTTTCGAAACTATCGTGTCTTGATACTAACATGGAGCACGAGCTCAGACCTAAATAGGCACAACCCCCGTTCCTTGCGCTAGACAGATACCGCATTTCAGCGCTGCCAGGCAACAAATCCGCAGTGTCCCTTTACAGTAATCCCTTCCGATGCAGCGTCGCGAACTCTTCAGCGAAGTAGGTAATGATAATGTCGGCGCCAGCGCGCCTGATGGAGGTGAGAACTTCCACCATTGCGCGTTCACAATCGATCCAGCCCCGCTCCGAAGCGGCCTTTATCATCGCGTACTCTCCGCTGACGCTGTAGGCGGCTGTTGGCATTTGAAATTCGTCTTTGACCCGACGAATAACGTCAAGGAATGACAGCGCAGGTTTGACCATTATTATGTCTGCCCCTTCCGCTACATCGAGAGCGGCCTCTCGGATTGCCTCTTGCAGGTTTGCAGGATCCATCTGATAGGCCTTCCGGTCGCCGTACTCTGGTGTCGACTGAGCGGCTTCGCGGAATGGTCCGTAGAAGGAGGAAGCAAACTTCGCCGCATAACTCATTATGGGAACTTCTAAGTGCCCTTTCTCGTCTAGCCCCTTCCTCAAGGAAGCGACCATTCCATCCAGCATGCCACTAGGAGCGATAATATCTGCTCCAGCATCAACGTGCACCAGTGCCTGCCTTACAAGGTGGGGCAAGGTCGCATCGTTCTGGAGGTGACCATCCTTCATAACACCGCAGTGACCGTGCGAGGTGTACTCGCAGAAACAGAGGTCCGTTACGACTACCATTTCCGGAACCGCTTTTTTTATCGCCGTGATCGTTGACGGTATCAAACCATCAACCTTCCAAGCAGAGGACCCCAGCTCGTCTTTGAAATCGGGGATGGCAAACAGTAAAACCGATTTGACCCCGAGTTCGCGCAGCTGTTGGGCCTTCGAGACTACGCCATCAACGCTCAGTTGGTGCTGACCAGGCATTGAACTTATCTCTCGCTTTACACCGGTGCCCGGTACAACGAAGAGCGGAGCTATCAATGACCCAATCTCCACATGAGTTTCTCTTACCATGTCCCGAAGAAACGGAGTGCGTCGCAGGCGGCGTAGTCGCATTTCAGGAAAGGCCATGGATTCACCTCAGTAAATGTTGAGAGCTTGCGGCCGGACGGAGGTTCGCCCGCCGGTAACAAGGTCGCCACAACGCGACCTTCGTACGACGGGGTTCTTTTGCCGTAAGGGAGCAGGATTACAGAATATTGTGAACCCCGAACTGTTACTGACGTGGAGATTACTTTTGAACGCAAGATAAAGTAAAGACTGTTGCCTAGAATCAGCAGGTGGGCTCTGTTGTTTTTCTGGATTCAGATGACGGCGCTTTCTTAGCAACTCTAAGCGTTGAGCTGCGAATACAGCTCCGCGTTGGGACCATCTGGTGGCGCTAAGCCTTTGAACTATGAAAAATGGTGTGGAGTGAATCATGACCCGCAGCGGGGAATCTGGCGGACGATCTGAGCGACGGAACGGTAGGAGGTCAGGTGGCCGCGAAGGGGACGTAACGCCGTCGGATACCTCAGGCCTCACGGTCAAAGAGTGGCATGAGAAACGCAACTCTATTATCGAAGAGTGCCAGGGGTACGTCGACACCATCGTGGCTAAGATCGTGCGCACCATGGGGTTGCCGCTCTCACTCCGTGAGGACTTCGTAGCTGCGGGTCTCTTGGGGCTGGTAGAGGCCGCGGACCGCTTCAATCCAGGCCGGGGGGTCGACTTTAGGACCTTCGCGTTCTTTCGAATTCGGGGTGCAATCATCGATCACGTTCGGGATGGCTGTGAACTGTCCGGTCAAGCTTACAGAATGTTTCGTGCCTTTGAAGCGGCGCATGAGCTTCAGAGTGAGCGGCTTGAGGGCCGTCACGTTGCCTCGGTTCCAGCCCCGTCCGACCGGGTCGGACACGCTATCGACTACCTCTCGAAGAGCGTTGTTGCGTTTAAGCTGACCGGAATGAAGGGATCGGGCGGCAGCACAGCCCTCGAACAGCAGCCTCAGGACCCTGAGGAGACGCTCGCAAAGAAGAAAGAATCAGAAAAAATTCGGCGCTGCATAGCAACTCTTCCAGAGAAAGAGCGAACAATCATCGAACAGTACTATTTTCATGACTTGAAAATGGTCGATGTAGCGGAGCGTTATGCTGGTCTTTCAAAATCGTGGGTATCTCGACTTCATGATCGCGCCCTTTCAATGTTACGTGACGGCTACATTAAGAGCTTGGCTCCAGAGGATGTGGACTAAGCCATTAGAACCGGACTCAAAAGTCCCTTCTGCTGCGACCCACGATCTGGGGGCTACGCCTTCGTCCGCCCTCACAAAAAAATCCTCAATGTATCGAAGTGTATATATCCGCGATTTTTTTGCTCGTCTTCCTTGTCTCGCTCCCCAGCTCGTGGGTCTCGCAACGAAGGTGGTTTTGAGACCTGTTCCAGGGATAGGCAGAGCGCGCGTACTGCCAGTGCTCCTGTGTCTCGCTCTAATGCTGAGTGGCTGCCAGGAACAGATTTTACACGACCTTGAAGAGTCTGATGCCAACCGCGTCGTGAGTCGCCTCTTTTCAGCTCGAATTACGGCTGAAAAAGTTTTTCAAGCAGATGGTCGGTGGGCGGTCGCAGTTGAGCGCGGCATGGTCGTAGCAGCGCTTACCTACTTAGACTCAGCGCGCGTACTTTCAAATCGCCAGCTTCCGGGGAAAGGCAAGTCGAACTCGTCGCTTATCCCAAGTCGAGAGGAGCAGTGGTTTCAATACGAGTCCTCAGTAGCAGCCGCAATTGAGTCGACGTTGACAACTCTACCGGGGGTTTTTGAGGCAAGGGTTCACCTCAACCTTCCCCAAACCGATCCGTTGCTCGGTGCAAGGACCGCTGTGGTCGGGAGCGGATCCGTACTGATTGTTGCCGAGTCTCAAAGCTCAATCGGGGAAGGCGAAATTGCGGCTCTCGTGGGGGGGGCTGCTGGGCTACCTGCAGGAAATATAAAAGTGCTTCGGAGCCTCGGGGCCCGAAGCTCCACCGGCAATGAGCAGATCAGTATAGCAGCTGCCTTATCTGTGCAGCCACCCGCGTCACCCGCGTCAAGTGAAGTGTTTCGCCTCGACGAGT
>JAYVGZ010000398.1:0-3788 GCA_043771805.1 Pseudomonadota bacterium | reverse complement strand
AAAGGTGGTGAGGACTTCGTCTCGTAGTACCCCGTAGGTTGGCTGGAAACGGTCTTCCCAGGCACGCTCTAGGTCATCACGGGAGTGGTAGACTAACCTGTACAGAACACTCGTCTCCGGCTGCCTACGCCGGTAGTGCTGCGTCTCGGCCCGTGCTTTCTCCCACCCGTAGCATTGCAGCATGCAGGGGGAATCGATTCTCGGGATGGGACGTTTCGAGTAAGGTGTCTAAGGGCGTTTCAGAATAACTACGTAAGGTGTAAGTAGCTGGCGCCGCGGCGCGTGCTTTAACAAGGCCATGAGCCGTCCTCTAAATCCTCTTCAGCGCCTCACTACTAAGCCGCTCCAAGCTCGCAAGCCCATAAACCGGCACAGATAATACCTGATCGTGCAATGACAGGTTGTGTTGAGATACCCTGATTCCGCATGGACAGCCCTTCTCTTGCAGAAATATCTTCAAGCTTTTCAAGGTTCCGGTGGTACCTGACTTAACTTCTAGCGGCAGAATTACTCCATCACATCCGAAGAGATAATCTACCTGCGCGTTGGCGCCCTGCTTATCACGCTTCCAAAAGAAATTTTTCGGCTCAAAGAGCGCCTCAGAGTAGGCAAGCAATTCTTGGCCTACCGCTTGCTCTGCTATGACTCCTGGATTAACCAGGTCTTGGTTCCATCGCGCTACCTTCTCAGTTGTTAGTCCCATGGAACTACAGAGCAATCCAACATCAACAAAGATGAATTTATTAGGACTACGCTTAACCTCTGCAGCAAGTGGCACACCGTTGCCTGCAGATGAATGTATGTAATTGATAATACGTGCCTGAGAAAAGAGATCGAGGAGATTATGAGTAGTAGCACTACTCCAGTTGGGATTGAAGGTGGCAAACTTAAACTCTTGGCTAACGAATCGTGGTAAGGCTGCAAAAGCCGTATCAAGCTTGTCGTAGTCTATCCGAGTTCTATATTTACGTAGGTCTTCTCGAAAGGTCTGCATCAGATCAGCTTGTAGTTTGCGAAATCGCAGGCTTTCGGCTGCATCCGCATACGCTGCAATTACAGCTGGCATTCCTCCACACACCACATACCGATTAAAGAGATCCAACAATTTTCGGTGTGCTTCATCTGAAGGCGGATTATCGATCGAAAGCGTCTGCACAGTGTCTTTAGCGATCGTTTCGCCCAACGCATCAAGGAACTCTACAAAACTACACGGTAACATGTAGAGGTACTCTACCCTCCCGACAGGCACACGGATGTCTCTCTCGCGGTCAAGGACCATATCCAACATCGAGCCAGCACAAGCCACGTGTAACTCAGGCAATTTTTCAAAGAAAAATCGCAGGGCACTTAAGGCCGCCGGAGTCTCTTGAATCTCATCTAAGAACAGGAGGGTCTTGCCTGGGTTTATAGGTTGATTAAATTGCAGTGCCAATTCGGTACAAATTAACTTTGGATCGCCACTCTCAAATAGCTTACCAAGCGTGCGGCGCTCCTCCAGGTTAACCTCAACTACATTTTCAAAGTGCGCCCGCCCGAACTCACGAATCGAATGACTCTTTCCAATCTGCCTAGCTCCCCTAATAATCACTGGCCTCCGACCGTAGGAAGTGTTCCAAAGTGAGAGTGCAGCGCTGATTTTTCGAGAAATATTCAACATATTGATATTAAATGATATCAGAGCGATGCCAGCTATAATAGGGGGTTGTTTTAAGTGACTACCGCGCAATACATGGGGTTGTTTGGTGGCAATAGTGCGCGTAACTTTGCCCTCGCCATAAGGCAGAGTCTCGTGAGCCGTGGAGATTTCATATGGCTCGACGTGCAAAGAGATTACTTGAGGGACATCGCAGGGCGGAGCGACAACGTACATTGGTACGTCGCAGTCGGCGGCCGGGGCGAGCAAGGGTCAGTTGGTGAATTGACGCTCTCACGGGCAGTCCCACGTGTACATCACCTTAGAGAAATCCTTTCGTTCAAGATCGGTGCGGTCAATAAAGAATCCAGCAATGCCACCGTCCCCCCACATCATCTCGACCCCTCCTTCGCTGTGTGAGTTTAGTTGTAGAAGAAGGCTTTTCTTTGAGCCGGTTGAACGCGGATCCTCGTGAATGAAAGCCGGGTACCCGCCTAACTTGTCTACGAAGGCTGTTGGGGCTAGCACATTGGCAATAGCCTCGAACAATCTATCCTCATCAAGTTTATTCTGTTCTGCTAATTTTCCAATCCATGAGTATGTTTCTTCGCTCACTATCTGCTGGAACCCGAAATCATAGGTGGATATCTGCTCGGCCCCTTTCCGAAAACGCATGAGGAGTGTTTTCTTCGGATCTATTGGCAAGGCCTGCTTCTTTTCGTAGAGCGGAGGATACTGGAACTTCTCGGGTTCAATGGTGGAATTTGGATGGTAGATCACCCGGAAATCTCTCTGCTGCGATAGCGTCCCCTCGTCAATCTTATGGCGAAAGTTCGCGCCGTAGTGGTCGTTCGCCGCGATAAAAAACTGGATGATTCCGCCGCTAGGAAGGCTCTCAGTAACAGGCAATTCAGCGCAGTTTATCTGTGCAAGGAGAAACATCTCTTTGCCGGTCGAGTCTACGGGGAGTTTATATCCCTGCGGGAGGTACGGTCTTCCGCCTACTTTACTTGATCGCAGAAGATCGTCTGATTTGAGAAGATCGATAAAAATGGCTTCTTTGCGCGTGCTTTCAAAAGCGCGAATCCACGGCTGTAGAATTTGCCGGACCGTGTTCTCGGATATCTCCGAATCTTCACCGAAGAGTGCGGCTGGTATGAGACAGCATGTTGCAAGGAAGTAGCGCAGGAGTAGATTCATCTAAGGGCTCGTATCACTGTTATCGATTTGTATCTAGGAATTCTAATATTCGCGAAGTAGTATCTCGAACGGCTTGCCTCAAGGAATCGTAGTGGCGAAATTTCCATTTCGCGCGATATGTTCAGCTCTATACACCGTGCTGCGTTTTATTCTACCTCACAATGAAAAAATTTCTGCTCCTCTTTTTTTTGATTCTTTTTGCTGCCCTCTCATGGGCGTTAATAACTCAACCTGTCGGTTCAATTCCCAGCACTACCACCCACGAGCTGCCGAGCGTTTCAGCCGAAGAACTTGAAAAGACAGTAGCCATTTTATCCGAGAATGCGACGCCGCGTAGTATCCGGCATCCACGGAGGCTGGCGGAGGTCGGCGCATTCATCGAGGACTCTTTGCGGGGCTTCGGACTCGAACCTGTACGACAGGCCTACCTGGTTGGTCACGACGAATACTTCAATGTTTCAGTTGTGATCGGAGATAAGCAGGCACCACGTTCTGTCGTCGGTGCGCATTACGATGTTGCGGGAGAGTTCCCAGGTGCAGATGATAACGCGAGTGGTGTAGCTGTTCTACTTGAGCTCGCCCGAATTTTCGCGGTACAGCCGCCTGAGCATCCGATTGAGCTTGTCGCCTATACCTTGGAAGAACCACCCGCCTTCGGGACGAAATTTATGGGTAGTTTCGTTCATGCGAAGAGTCTAGCAGAGGCTGGTATTGAGGTAGGGTGCGCAATTTCACTTGAAATGTTGGGATATTTCTCTGACGAAGCGGGAAGCCAACGGTTCCCCCTTCCGGGGCTCGGTTGGTTGTTTTCCAATGTAGGAAACACACTGGTCGTCGTAGGTAGCTTTGGAGACATCGGGTGCACGAGGGGCCTAAAGTATGCACTTCGGCGTGCAGATGTTATCTCAATTAATTCGTTTAACGCCCCTCAGTTTGTTCAAGGGATTGGGTTCTC